>CACZRG010000014.1 GCA_902783485.1 uncultured Elusimicrobium sp. | reverse complement strand
TCCGCGGCGGTTTATTTCACATTCAATTCTGCCTGCTCCCCTGGCATCCGGATACACAAACAGTACAGGCCCGTTTCTTACTGATTTCTCTTTTGCAGAGAATTCAATTCTTGTACGCACCGGCGCGGCATAGTTCCATTCCTTTGGGCCTATAACAATGTCTGTTCCGGAAACAGATGACAGCCAGCCTTCTGCGCTTTTCGGAAGGAAAGAAATCACTACAACAAGATCCGGGGAATGATTCTGTTTTATTTCCGATATAAGACCGTTTAGCCAGGTACCGTTTTTAGGATCTTTCAGTGTTATTCCGGCGGCACGCAGCCTGTTTGTATTTTCAGGCGTTACATTGGCCAGTGATATGAAAGCGATATTTTTTCTGCCGAAACGTCTTATGGCATAAGTTTTTACAATCCTTTCTGTTTTATTATCTTTAATTTCAGCGTTTGAGCATATATAGTCAGGATCAGCAAGACTTGTGTTCAGACGGCCCTGCGCAGCTTCCTTCTGAAAACGGTAAATATCCTCTGCATCAAGTGCTGTTATGTCGGTATCTGCCTCGGATATAAAACGCAATGTTCTCTGAAAATCTCCAGGCATATATCCGCCTGCGCCTATGCTTATAAGCACATTTGAGTTTTTCTGTGAGGCAGAATCAACCATGCCTGTAGTAGGAGTATCCAGTCCGGAAGGTTCAGACAGTGTTGTAAACAGTACCTTTTCACCGTTTATGGAAAGCTGGTGATCCAATTTGTAAGCTGTGTACCATAGTTTCTGTTCGCGGCGGGAAGGTATATATAAAACCGGGAAACGTATGCCTGAAGGCGTTGTACCGTAAAAAATCTCCGCCGGAATAAAATCCGTGCCTAACAGACGGGATATTGCTTCCAGCCCGCCTGAAAACAGGTTGAAATCTGTACGGCGGGAAGGAAGAATGAAAGAACCGCCGTATTCTATTACTTCTATACGCTGGTCGAACTCGAAATCCGTTGTGGCATTTAATTCATCGATGGTAAGATCTTCTGGAACATTCAGAACATATCTTGCGCCGTTTGTATATGTTATTTCCGTTGCCGCCTGCAGCATTTTTATTGAAGAGGTTGAAGCTGCTATCTGTTCCACGGCATCGTTCCAGCCGCTGCCAGACTGGTAGGCGTGATCATAATAATGTATTGTTACAGGTTCCGCGGCGCGCAGGCCCGTGGACATGGCGGCAACGACATAAAAAAGCAGGAAAAACGGCAGGAGTCTCACCTTTAAAGAATAGCATTTTTAAAATATTCAAAACATCCTTAAAAAACAATATAATAAATAATATAGAGCCGGAATGCCGTTTGGAACCGGTCTTGAGGAGAAAGAATTTTATGAAAGCGCTTGTTAAAGCCAAACCTGAAAGAGGAATCTGGATGCAGGATGTGCCCGAACCGGTTGCGGGCGACAATGAAGTTCTTATCAAGATAAAAAAAACCGCCATATGCGGAACTGATCTTCACATTTATGAATGGAATGAATGGGCACAGAAAACCATTCCCGTGCCAATGCATGTCGGGCATGAGTTCGTAGGTGAAATTGTAAAATTAGGCAAGAACGTAAAAGGACATTTTGTAGGTGAGCGTGTTTCCGGTGAGGGGCATGTGGTCTGCGGACACTGCCGTAACTGCAAGGCCGGCAACAGGCATCTCTGTATAAACACCAGCGGTGTAGGCGTTAACCGTCCCGGTGCTTTCGCAGAGTATCTCGCCATACCGGCGGAAAATGTTTTCAGTATTCCGGAGGGAGTTACAGATGATGAAGCCGCCATTCTTGACCCTCTCGGCAATGCTACCCATACAGCACTGACGTTTGATGTTACTGGCGAGGATGTGCTCATAACAGGTGCGGGCCCCATAGGAATTATGGCAGGTGCCATTGTAAAGCATATCGGCGCGCGCCATGTTGTTATGACTGACAAGAATCCGTACCGTATGGAACTTGCCCGCAAAATGGGAATTGAACATATTTATGATACTGCCAAAGATCCCCTTCCCGAGGTTATGAAACGTCTTCACATGACGGAGGGCTTTGACGTTGGTCTTGAAATGAGCGGAAACAAATACGCTTTCAACGAACTTCTGCGCAGCGTTAAAATGGGTGCAAACGTAGCCCTGCTTGGCCTGCTTCCCTCGGATACAATGATTCCGTGGAGTGATGTTATTTTCAAATCCGTTACAATGAAGTGCATATATGGCCGCAAGATATTCGAAACATGGTACAAAATGTGCGCCATGCTCGTCAGCGGGCTTAATGTGGACCCTGTAATAACACATCATTTCCCGGTGAAAGATTATATTGAAGGTTTCGAGACAATGGCTTCCGGCAATTCCGGGAAAATAATCCTCGAATGGGATAAATAAAAACAGGTAGATAAAAGCTGTAAAAAATGAAAAAATTAGCCCTTATACTCTTGGCACTCTGCATCTGCGGCGCCGCCGGCGCAGTAACGCTGTTCAAATACAAGGCCCCGGCCTATTATATGGACCAGGTTATAGACGTGATAAATAATCCGTCGGCTTCTGCCGGAGATGTGGAGCGGGCTTTTGAATGTCTGGACAAGGTCCGCGCCTACGTCAAGGATCGTGAACTTATTGTTCAGCGTTCCGACGAACTGGCAGAGGCTTCAGAGAAAAAAGGGCATATACAGTCCAGGGAACTTCAGCTTAAGCTGATACGCAGGATAATATCTGAAGAACCCGGTAACTGGAATGCAAGGGAACTGCTAATAAAGAGTCTTGCCGAAAGAGGAGATCTTGCCGGTCTTGCTTCGGAAGCCGCAGAACTGGATAAACTTATCCGTGACAGAGACGAAGACTGGAATTACTGTGTAAGGACAGCACAGCTCTTCACCGTGGCTTCCTCGGTACCATGGTTTGAATCGGAAGCTTATTTAAGTCTTAACAAATCACCAGCTTCATTTATAGAGAAAACAGCAGTTTATACGCAGGCTGTGCAGAAAACCGGTGACCTGAAACAGGAACTTGTGGCCATGCTGGGTGCAGATGCGGCTTTAAAGAAAGTACCGCCTGCAACGCTTGTTTCTGCCGCAGAGATAGCTGCTGAAGAAGTTTTAAGCGCATCAGATCAGATACAGCGTGCGGAAAAATTTAATCAGCGTATGGAAAATGATGAAAATTTCCGCAAGGCTGTTACATTTGCCCTTGAGGGGAATGTAGCACTTGCCAATAAAAAATACCCTGATGCGCGTGCGAAATACCGCAGTGCCCTGAGTATAATGCCTTTATTCCCGGATGCAAGAAAACAGGCTGCCGAAACGGATTTTCAGGAGGGTGTGTTCCTTCTTGCCGCAGAATCTTCACAGAATGAGGCACGTCGTCTTTTAAATGGTGCCTATGAAAGTCTGGGAGAACTTGTTGACGAGGCTGATGCATACGGCCCGCAGTTTCCTTTTGTGGACCGCGACCGGTTTTCCGGAGAGGCATGGTGTCTCAAGGCGGCAGTAATTTCCGCTATGCGAGCCTCATATTCGCAGAACAACAGAAAAATAAAAGCGCTTGAAAAGGAATTCCGTGAATCGCTGGATGAGGCGCTTAAATTAAACCCTAACTCACGTCTTGCAAAGGATATGCTTGACCGGTATACAAAAGAAGGATTTTAGTGGGTTTCACTTGGGCTTTCTGTCTGCCCGGAAGCAGAAGTGGTGTCTGTCTGTGTGTTTTCCGGGATGGTATCACTGTTATTTTCTGAACCTTTGCCGGAAGTTTCTTCCGTTGTGTTCCCGCTTTCAGGCAGTCTTTCTTTTATTTCTTCAATTTCAGTCAGTCTTATCCTGTCATTCCCGGTTATTTTTACATGAACGGCAGCGTGGCCGGAACGTATATTAAGTTTTTTGTCCTTCTCATTCATATAGAACCGGTTGAGATTTTCGTATACAAGATATGACTGTCCCCACAATGGGCTGGTGTGTGCTTTCAGCCATACGGCATCATCTGCCGGATTTTTTTCCTCACTGCAGGAATCCAGCTTATATGCTGTCACTGTTTTTCCGTTTTCAAGCAGAAGTCTGTTACCGGGTTTCAGTTTTACGAAAATATTTTTTCTGCTTTTGCGGATCTGGCGGCTGTCATATTTCCTGCAGCTGCTTTCATCAGGTGATTCTATATCGTACTTAAGTGTTACATAGTGCCCGCTTAGCAGGTCCCGTGGGTCTACCGGTTTTGTCTCAAGCCAGAAATCATGACTTGTTCTGCTGTCTGCGGAAAAAAGCCACAAGGCCCACAGGGCGAAAAAGGCAATCTGTACAGCAAGAGAAATTTTAAGCATTTTCATTTTGACTCACCTCCGGCCTGGCTGTTTTTATCCACAATGCTGCCGTCTGGCTTCTTTCCCGTAACTTCTGAAATATTACTGACTGTATGTGCTGGTATTGCTGCAGGTGAAATTACGGGTGGTGTGTTTCCGTTCGCTGCAAGTTTCCTGACACCGCGGCTGAACCACCAGGCCAGAAAAGCGAAGAAAAGACCGCTTAATATGAAGGCTATACCGGTTGTAAGCTGTGAAGAGAAAAGATCAATAAATCTCGTAACGGCCATAAGTATTATAAGGAACATTCCATTGTTAAGCGCCTTTTTTGAACCGTATTCGGAACCCTGCCATAACAGGCATATGCCTGCCGCTATCAGCAGGATATTGGCAAGTATTGCACATGAGTTCCATGACTGGGTACCGAAGATAAGCGGCAGCAGTGGCGCTAAAACCGAAACAGCAAATATTGTCTTCAGGCATGTGTCCGCATTTCTGTTTTCAGGAAAGAATTCTGTTCTGCTTATAAGCCAGCAGCTCAGGCCGGCCAGAGCAGCAGATAAAATCTGTCCAGCCACGGTAGTTCCTTCATAATGTGAATACAGCGAGGGCCCAGAGGTTTTATAGCAGAATGACAGGATATAAAGAATTACAATCCATATTCTTAAACCGCTGTTTATTACGCCGGAAATAATATCCCTGCTGTCTGTGCAGAATCTCTTTTTATAGAAGATGAAAAGCAGTGAACAGGCTATCGCCGCCGCTGTAGCCAGTTCCACCGAACCTGCAAACAGGACAGAATGTTTTGTGAATACAAGAACAGATAGCCATACAAGTGCTGCTGCCGGAGCTGCGCTCCACAAATCCTTTTTGTAGAAATTTATGCCGAGCGCGGCGGCAAGCAATACGAGAGCACCGGCCCAGTGTCCGGTCTGTATAAGCACTGATGTGCCTGGGTCAGGAAAAAAGAGGTGTATGGCAGATGTCTCTCCGAAACTGCCTTTGAATAAAATATAGAAAAGCAGTACGGACAGCATTCTTGAGTAAGCTTTACCTTCGATAAAAACAGCAAGGGGGACGGAAAGTGCAGCCCACACGAGATACGGCTTGAGCGGAGAGCCGCTTAACTGAAATATCTGCGCGTAAAGTCCTATGCCGGCTGCCGGAAGAAAGAACCATATCATACCGGTAATATTTTTTATTATTGTTTTTTCTGCAGCTGAGGCTTTTATAAAGCCAAGCCCGGTTGCTGCGTAAACAAGCAGGAACGCAGCTATTTTTATAAAACTGCCTAAATTAGCCCAGTTGAAGGCGATTATAAGTATTATCCCGAGAACTATGAAAATTCCGCCGGCTGCTGCCAGCCACTGGGAAAGGGTTATTCTTGAAAGAAAACCACGCCTTGAGTCAAAGCGCTTACGCAGGGCGTATTTCTGTTCCTGAGTTATTATTCCGTCCGTGGCGGCATTTTCCAGTTCATTGCATATTCTGCTGTAGTATGACATAATATATAAAAACACCTTGTTATTTTTATATATTATACAAGCCTGCCGCCTGAAAAAGCAATATAATAAAGACTCTGTTATGCTGTACAGGATTTTTTTCCTTTTGCACTGCACTCATAAAGAGTCTGTCCCAATATATGGCAGAGTGTGTTTTTTATTCCCCGTGCGCCTGTGCCTTTTCTTATGGCTTCCCTGGCTATCTTCCTTAGTTCTTCGGGAGAAAACTCCAGTTCCATTCCGGCTTCCCGGTAAATTTCCATGTACTGTTCCAGGGCATTGCCACGGCTTTCGGACATTATCCTGACAAGATCATCTTCCGTGAGCGCGTTTAGCGTTATTATCCGGGAAAAACGTCCGATGAATTCCTGCATGAATCCGTATTCTTTTAAATCATCTGCGGAAACACCAGTGAACGGGCTTCTGGTATTTTCTGTGTCGTGTGACTGATTTTCCATACTGTTTTCATCTATGAACCCTATGCTTTTTCTGCAGTATCCATGCTTTTTCCGCAATATTTCCTCCAGCCCCGAGAATGCACCGCCTGCTATGAACATTACTTCTGATATGTCATATTCATGCACATTGTCGCCTGTAATTTTGCTGCTGAATGTGCAGTATGTGTCGGATTCCAGCATTTTCAGAAGTTCTTCCTGTATGCTCCTTTCGCCTATCCCGTTTGATCTGCCATTGCCGGGCCGCTCCCTGATTTTGTCTATTTCGTCAATGTAGATTATTGAGGGGGGAAATCTGTTTTCCATTCCAGGTATTCTGGCCTGTAATCCTTTCAATATGCTTTCCACACCGAGACCGACATATCCCTGCTCAGTCAGCTGGCTTGCGTCCGCCGCATAAAACGGTACTCCTAATATTTCCGCAAGTACACTGCACATATATGTTTTGCCTGTGCCTGTCGGTCCTATTATCAGTGTATTGTTCTTGTCGGTTTTTCTGCCTTTCGCTTTAAGACGGCTCCGCAGTGAGTGTTCGTATACGGCTGTGCACAGTATCTGCCTTGCTTCGTCCTGCCCTATTATGTAACGGCCTAATTGTTCATTAAGTTCCACCGGGGACATACTTTCCGGCATTAATGATATTTTTTTGTCTGTCTTCTTTTTCCCTCTGGTCATGAAGGATAAAAATGCCTTTTCCGCTTTTTTTGTAAGTTTAAGCCCGGAACGTTGTTTTTCAAGACAGCCTTTGTTAATAAGACTGTAATTTTCTCCGAATACAGATATTGCCTCCCCGGCAGCGCAGATATTGTTATCGGTAAGGTAACTGAAAATGTCCTGCCTGTCCAGTATTCTGTTGTCTGCCAGTTTTTTGTATACCGCATTGAAAAGTACTAATTTTTCAGCTCTGTTCAGTTTCAGTTTCCGTATATAGTTTTCAAATGGTATTTTTATACTTGTAATTTTAAGGCGGTTTTCTATTCTATCCAATGCCTGAAGATTATCAGCTGTTCTGTGCCGCATGAACATTGCAAATATATCTGAGACATATTCTTTTACGCTGGAATAGGGCATAATTTTCTCTTCTTCATTTTCCGTTTTTCCCTTTAATGCAGCCGCCTGCCTGGATATAGAATTTTGTATTTCTGTCATAAATTTCCCCTTTTATGAATAAATTATAAAAAACATATAATGCCATTTCCTGGCATTCCGTCTGTTTGTTCTGACTGCAGGATATTATCTTTCAAACCGTCTGATTTTTCCATCGCGGCAGTCTTTCAGCAGTATTTCCGGCTTATCCATGGCGGCGCAGAAATATTCCGCTATTCTGTACAGTGTCATGCGGGCTGAATTGAAAATTTCTATACAGAGACTGCCGGAACTGTATTCTGTTCCGCGCTCTTTGGAAATGTAAACTCCGGAGAAATAATGCCCCAGGCTGAAGCATTTTATTTCATTTCTTCTGCGCAGTATTTCTATTATCATGTTCTTATGGCAAAGGCTTTTGTTTATGGGAGCAATTCTCTGCCGCAGACAGGCAATGATTTTTCCTATCATTCGGCTTTCCTCTTTATGTGTCAGTTTTTCATACGGGAGAATAATCATTCCGCCGTTTCTGATAATCCTTGCCCTGTATCTGTCCCCAATGTTCCATAAGGAAAATGAATACCGTCTGCCGCAGTTATATCTGTCATATATACATGCGATGATTTCTTTTTCACTGGAAAAATCAGCAGAATAGCCGCTGTTTTCCGATTCAGTTATAGCCTGCCAGCCTCTGAATTTCATTTCTTTGTCAAATATGCTGAATAATTTAAAAATGTTCATATTCCCGCTTTCTGAAATTTCATCATTGTTTTAATTTCGGGGCCTTGCTTCTGGCAATTTCGCCGATTTTATCTGCTCTCAACCGTTTATTCCAGTCATCTCCGTATAAGGCATTTTGCTGATGCAGTTTGTAGGTTATAAGACAGCGGCGGTAATAGTTCCTGTCAATTTCCGGGTGATCGGCAATAAACTCTTTTATTTCCCTGAAATACTGCTCCATGGGATAATCCGGTCTTATCCATTCCGTCTGCGGCTCATCGTACATGTAAAAACGCTGTTCCGTCTCATTCCAGTGGCGCAAATCGCAGAACTCAAAATTGAACCTGTATCCAAACACTTCAATATTCAGGCCAATACCGGCATGATCCTTTCCTGAAAAACAGCAGTCGTACATTTCAAAGGCCCACAGATGTTCTCCCTCTATCCAGCCCTGCAGGCAGATGTATTTGTTTTCGCAGAATGGGGCGCGGAATTCAAAACAGAACTGCCCTTTTTCGCTCCTGTTTAACATATATTTATGTCCCATAATGGCTGCTCCTTTTCTATGTTCATATTATGGAACATAATTATGACAGCATATTGTCAGTGTTCGGTAATATTTTTGAAAAGCTCTGTATAAGAAGAGTATTGATTTTATAAATTTCCTTTCATGCTGAATTTATTTCAGCATCTCACGGTTTAATGAGGCCCTGAAGCATGTTTAGTACGGTAAAGCAATATTTGCGTTCTTTATAACTATCTTCTATCAATGCTTTCCTTTAACAGAACAATTAACAGAGTAATTTGAAATTTTGCCTATTAAGCCGAAATTTTTTATTATTTTGACACTATGCTGTCAAAATAATGATATAGAATAAGCACAATGAGCCCCGCCAGTATTTGTAATGGCGTAATGCCGGAGGATATGCACAATGATTAAGAAATATCTGTTAAGCACTGCTATTTTATTTGAAGTTAATAAATCCGATTCTTCTATGGATATTCTGAATATCTTTACAGAATACACAAAGGAATTTATCGGAAAAATTCATTATGATCAGGGTTATGCCCATATAACTTTTGCCGATATTTCCTTTATTGAAAAAGACAATACGGAAATATCCAACAGTGCCTTGAAAATACATCTGGAAAATATGTCTTTGAAAAATATAAAGAAATTAATGCTTTATATTGTCAAAAACTGTAATACCGTATGGGATTTGTTTTACTATGGCAATCTTCCGGCACAGTCTTTATTGGCAGAAGCGGAACAGGCAGAAGAAAAAGCAAGACAGGAAAAGGATAGAATGAAGCAGCTTTTTGAAATTATGGAAAAAGAAACTTTTAAGGAAAATATCTGTTTCAAGGAATCTTTTTTCACCACAGGCAAAAAAGAGCCTATGCACTATTATTGGCGCATACTCAATGACAAAGACGTTCAGTTAGGCAGCATAGAATATATAAAAAGCAAAAATGCCATTCAGATATACCTGGAAAAAGTATTTACTGTTGCTGACAATCCTTTTTCCACAACAAGGGATGTAATATTTATGATAAGAAACAAAAACAGCAGGGCATTTACAAATTATATTATAGACAATGTGACATCAGTGGCTGACCTGTTTTTGCTGAAGATGTTTACCAAGCCGTTTAATGAAAATAATATAAGGATTTTTTATGATGAATGGCATAACAGAAAATACTTTAAGAAATCTTTTGGGATAGATTTCTACAAGCCTGTTTCATTCGTGAAGCAGAATGAGGAAGGCAGGTCATATAATGAACAGTTTGTGGATGTTTTCCAGGACAATGAGAAAATAGCGGTTCTGTCATATTCGGGAAAATCAGTAAGTCTGAATTTTACTGACAATGCCCGCGCTCCCATAATATTTAAATCTGCCAATGCGATGAATCTTATGAACTGGTGGGCGGTTTCCGCAGACAGGTTGCAGGACTTTATGTATGCCGGTGATAAGGACAATGACGGAATACCATATCAGAAGGAATTTGAATTTTTCAAAAAGGTAAACAACGCAAATGTTTCAAAAAGGCAGGCATAAACCAAGGGAATACAGTATTTCTTCCTATTGTATTCCCTATGTGTTTTTATGGATTCATTACTGTTTGTTCTATAAAAAATGCCAAAAATTCCAGAAAAAATAAATGAATTTTGCCACTTTTTCCGGCTATTTTAGATAAAAATTGCCACTTTTTCCAAGATTTTTAACAGGAAATTGCCATTTTTTACGCAAATGTCATGCTGAACTTGTTTCAGCATCTCACCTTGTATTTTCCTGTAGTATTGGTGAGTGGCTATGAGTGTGAGGGATAAAAATCCAAATTTCTGCAAGTTTTTT
>CACZRG010000013.1 GCA_902783485.1 uncultured Elusimicrobium sp. | reverse complement strand
GCCTTGCCCCGTTGATAATCATTATCTTGTTGCTGTCAGATTTCAAATGTGCCGCAATGGTTTTCTCAATTTTCCTGTAAAGCATTAGGCCGCCTCATTGACTTTTCCATATATTTTTAGGTCATTTTCGTTGACTTTTCTATAAGTTTTTAATCAGATTTCATTGACTTTTCCTAATAAAAGCCCAGAATGTTTTCTTTCATAAGATTTCTGGGCGCAGTGCGGTATTATTTAAGCAGTTTCATTATGAACCCGGATGGCGCATTTTACGGTCCTCTATATAACAGAGCATATTAAAAAAGTAAAATAAGATTACATAATCCAGGCAGGAAAACACTATGGCGGACAATGATGAGGAAAAACATACTAAAACAGCCATTGCGGAATATTCTGAATTAATGCCAGCCCGGTATTCTGGCGTTGATACAGGGCACGGCAGAAAAAGCAGGTTCGGCCTGACTAAAAATAAATGTGGCTTTGCCATAATGATATTGTTATGTCTGTCAGTATGTACCTGGTACGCTATACGGGAAAAAAAGAAACATGCTGCCCGGCCTGCCGTTTCCGCGACATTGACAGAAACAGGTAACAACGGCAGTCAGGTTACGCCCCAGATTCTGTATTTGGCGGAGAAACTGTCGGAAGAGGGAAAAGTGCTGTATGATTCAGGAATATATGAGGAAGCCTTAGGAAAATATCTTGAGGCGTACGGCAAAGGCCACAGGGGAGACGAAGCCCGTATAAGCGATATGTATTACTATGGAAGAGGTGTTGCCAGAAACTATACTGTGGCAATGAAATGGGCTGAAAAAGCCGCGGAATCAGGAAATGGCTACGGGCAGTACAGATTAGGAGTAATGTACTGGTTAGGCGAGGGAGTAAGAAAGAACAGGGCGGAAGCAGAAAAATGGTTTCTGAAAGCATTGGAAAACTGCGGGAATATGGCAGAGCGTGGCAATGCAGACTGCCAGTTTGCCATGGGAGTTATGCAGCACATGGGCCTTGGCATGAAACAGGACTATGCGGGAGCAGTAAACTGGTACAGGAAAGCTGCGGAACAGGACCATGCTGACGCACAGCTGAACCTGGGCGTAATGTATGAATATGGCTACGGCGTAAAAAAAGATTATACGGAAGCCTTTAAATGGTACAGCAAAGCCGCTGAACATGGCATCTCTTCTGCGCAGAATAATTTGGGCTATTTATATTCACGTGGCTATGGAGTGCCGAAAGACATAAGCGAAGCGGTAAAGTGGTATGAAAAAGCCGCAGCGCAGGGGCTGAATACCGCCAGGGAAAATTTAAGGAAACTGAAAAATTAAAAGGTTATTCGGCATTCCCATGAGCCTGCCCCACACACCTTACCCGTAATTTGACATAAAATCCATATACCTGCTATACTTTAAACAACCATAGAGAGTGTACGAGGGACAAGCCCGATGACTACACAGCAGCCTGTTAAAGACAAGGTGCTAATGCTTGGAAGATGGTGCTGACCGTATATAAAAGCCCATCTTCGCGATGGGTTTTTCTTTTTTGCCTCTTTGTGGAAACAGGGAGGCATTTTTTATGTCAGAAAAAGGAAAAACATATGAAAACAGGCAGTATAATTATGATAAGATTGTGGCGTGGATTCCTCATTCTGGAATGTATATACCCGGAATATCCGACAGAAAAAAGGAATATGAGGCACTTGTCCGCGACGCAAAGACGCTTTGCGATGAAAAGGCGGATTATCTTGTGTCATTCCTGCCAAACAGGATAACCTGCGGATATTCCCGCTTTGTCGTAGACCTGGAACGCTATGAGGACGACAGCAATGAGCCGATGAGTGCAAAAGGAATGGGGCTTCTTTACAACAAACTGATAGACGGAACTGTTTTTGACAGAAATCCATTCGGGGATAGCGATTTCTTCATACGGTATTACCATCACAAACATTCGCAACTAAAAGAAATGGTTGAGTCGGCAGGAGACGGATGCGTACTGCTTGACGTACATTCCTTTTGCGGGGTTCCGCAGAAATGCGACTTTGACCAGAATCCGGACAGGCCTGACATCTGTCTTGGCTTTAATGACGACGAAACAAAGCCTTCCGACGAAAAAATTGCCGAAATACGGGATATTTTTGAAAAACATGGCCTTGATGTGGCATTGAACAGGCCTTTCAAAGGCTCAATGACAGTGAAAACGAATGTCAGATATGCTTCGCTTATGATAGAGGTGAACAAATCCGTATACACAGACAAATACGGAATAAACCACTGGACCGGAATTATAGCAGGCCTGATAAAAGAGGCGGTGAGGATACTGGCCTAAAACTGTGTTATGTCATTCCCATGATTGAAATGTGGCTTTCCAGATGTTTTATGATATGCTCTGTATATTAACAGAGCCTTATGACATATAACTGTAATGTCCGGACGCAGGTCATGGGAACGGCGTATTATGTTTAATTGGTCTTGTTTTAATATTCTATAATGTAATTAAGGAATAGTGTTTTCCTTAACAGATTTTGACCATAGGAGAAACAAATGGCAGAACATCTTAAACTTGACAATTCCGAAAGGCTTTACAAGGAATCACAGGAACTCATTCCCGGCGGAATGATGGGCATACGCCGCCCTTACAATTTCGTACCCGGCGAATACCCGATTTTCTTTGAAAGCGCGAAAGGCGGCAAATGCACCGACGTGGACGGCAATGAGTACATAGACATGCTCTGTGCCTACGGCCCGATTATCATCGGCCACCGCGAAGAGGAAATTGACAATGCGGTAATACAGCAGATCCGCGAAAAGGGATTCTGCATGTCAATAGTGCAGGAAATACAGAACAAGCTGGCAAAAAGGGTTATAGAGCTTGTTCCCTGTGCGGAAAAAGTCGTGTTCACAAAAACCGGCTCTGATTCTACCACCCTTTCAGGCAGAATTGCCCGTGCCTATACAGGCAAAAGCAAGGTTATACGCTGCGGCTATCACGGCTGGCATGACTGGTGCGTAGAGACAAAAGGCGGCGTTCTTCCGAAGAATTACGAGGACACTCTTGAATTTAAATACAATGACCTTGACGGACTTGAAGCCCTGCTGGAACAGCACAAGGGCGATGTGGCAAGCGTTATTGTTACACCTCTGGGCCACCCTAACGCACACCCGGTTCAGAGACCGAAACCGGGCTTCCTGGAAGGCGTTCGTGAATTGACAAAGAAGCACGGCGTTGTGCTTGTTTTTGACGAGATTCGTTCCGGATTCCGTGTTTCATTGGGCGGTGCGCAGAAGTTCTTCGGCGTGACACCGGATCTTGCAACATTCGGCAAGGCCATGGCAAACGGCTATGAGATAAGCATGGTTGCCGGCAAAAAGGAAATAATGGACGTGCTTGAACACAAGGCATTTGTAAGCTCCACATATTTCAACAATACCCTGCCAATGGTTGCCTCGCTCAAAACACTGGAAATACTGGAAAGGGATCATATTCTTGATGAGATAGCCCGCAAGGGAAAGGTGTTCTGCGACAAGGTGCGCAAAATCGTTGAGAACAGCGGGGTACGCTGCACATTCACCGGCGAGCCATGGATGCCGTACATAACCTTTGACAAGGACAAGGACGGCATTTACAAGAAAACCCGTGTGAATTTCTACACGCAGCTTATACGCCGAAAGGTATTCCTGCAGCCTTATCATCACGGCTATATAGCGTACCGCCATACCGATGCAGATCTGGATTATGCGGCGGGAGCCATAGAGGAATCCCTGAAGGAAATAAGAAAATAGGATTTTGACGGCTGCTTTGCTGGAACGGCGGCTC
>CACZRG010000012.1 GCA_902783485.1 uncultured Elusimicrobium sp. | reverse complement strand
CCGTCGGCAGCCTGTAAAGCCTGCCTTGCCTTTGCCACTGCCTCTGGCGCAGGGAACTCAATGTCCTGGTTCATATATGGAATATCATAGTAATCA
Organism: uncultured Elusimicrobium sp.; assembly: GCA_902783485.1. GTDB lineage: Bacteria > Elusimicrobiota > Elusimicrobia > Elusimicrobiales > UBA9959 > CACZRG01. The sequence continues at coordinate 2,744 of CACZRG010000012.1, read as the reverse complement.
AGATAAGATATTTCAGCCTTTCCGGCAAGAAATTTCTCGGCCTCCGCAGCCATTTTGCGGTTGAAGGAATCCTTTCTCGCAGAACCGACAACAAAAAGTATTTTCTTCATGTTATCTCCTTTTAAATCATTGCTGAAAACAGTATATTATTTTGTCCCGGCTATGTTAAAGAGTGGAAGATTTTCATACAAGGCAGCTGCCTGTTTTAATATGATACGGGCACATTCCCGGCTTTATTGTCCTGAAGCTGCCTGATATCCTGTCTGACTTTTCATGGTCAGGATTAAGCCTTAAAATATTCTGATATTCTTCATCTGCGGAAGACAGATTATTATTTTTCAAATAGATATCAAAAAGATTCAAATGGCTTTCATAATCATCAGGAACCAGTTCCAGATTCTTTTTATAATAGAATACTGCACTTCCATAAAGCCGTCTGTGTTTTTCCTGCCATGCCATGTTCCTGACATATTTTGGAACAAAATAGTATTTCCGCACAATACTCTGCCAGAAAACAAAATTGTTTTTATATGAATACACATGGCACACAGAAACAGAAGCAAGGAAAAGCAGAAATATAAACGATAGCGTCAGAAAAAATTGTTTACGCCCGCATGATATTATAACCTGCAAAACTGCCAAAATCAGGCCTGCCATTGGCAGATAAAGCCTGTGTTCCGAGAAAAATGATACTGCTGTTGCCCTGTCCGAAGCAATAAATGTAGGCAAAAGAAAAAGGATAAACCATACAGAACCGAAAACAATATTTATTTTCCTGTCATATACGGTTTCCGAAAACAGTTTCACCATAAAGACTGCAAAACATATACAGGCAATTATCAGATACAGATAATCATGCTGCAGCCCGTTATACGGAGCAGCGGCAACAGTATCAAACGGGAACAAAACATGACCTGCGAGTATTGGAATATATAAAAAATTCCTGACTGTTTTAAACACACTTAAGTCAGAACCTGTTATGGAGGCAGAACAGCGCATTAAAGCCCATATTACCAATGGAATAATGGAACAGCATATAAATGATCTGACTGTTTTTTTATCTTTATCTTCTGTCTTTGCAAAAAACAGAAAAGCTGCAGTAAAAGGCAATGCTACTGCGCTTTCCTTTGAAAACAGCGCCATAAGCAGAAACAGGCCATAAAAAAACAGGCTTGCGGACCTTCGCCCATTAATAAATTTAAGAAGGCTGATTATTGACAAAAAGGAGAAAACAGCAAGCAGTGACTCATTCCTTCCTGGTATCCAGGCCACAGCTGTTGCAGAAGCAGGGTGTGCGGCAAAAATCAATGCTGCTGCAGCTGAAACATATTCTGAATAGGAAAATTCTGTCAAAAGCAGAAAAAAAAGAACTGATGCAGCAGAGTGCAGCAGAAGATTAATAAAATGGCTGAAAAAAAAGCCGCTGCCGTTTAACAGTACATCTGCAATAAAAGTAAATGAAAGCAGCGGACGGTAAAATTCTCCGCCATTTAATGAAAAGAACACATCTGTAAAAAATAATTTATGCCAGTTCGAAAAATCAGACAGAAATTCTTTTCCGGAAACAAGCCAGTAGTAATCATCAAGCCATGTTATGTCATAACTTAGTGTATGTCCGTAAAGCATAAAACAGAACATCACAATGAGCATACACAATATTCTGATGTCTGCTCTTACAGAAGTTTCAGCTTTTATCATTGACTGGGACATACAAAAAAAGGCGGGCGCATTTTTAATCAGAAGTCTTAAAATGCGCCCGCGCTTTCACTCCGCTGCAATAAGTCTTACTTTTTTTCCGTACCCTGTACGGAATTCAGCGCAGCTGCGCTTTCCGCAGGGAATCTGTCATCTTTTATTCCCATTTTTTTCATTGCCCATGCCTGCAGGTCATCGAACAATGTATATGTAACAGGAGTCATAAGCAGTGTTATGAGCAGCGAAAGCGTCTGTCCGCCGATGATAACCCATGCCATGGCCCGGCGGCTGCCGGAACCCGCGCCCTGTCCGAGGGCGGTAGGAATCATACATACAACAAGCGTAAGAGTTGTCATAAGAATAGGGCGCAGACGCATCTCGTTTGCCTTTATTGAAGCCTCATGCCTTGGCATACCTTTCTGGCGCAGCTGATTCGTAGTCTCAACCTGCAATATGGCGTTTTTCTTCACAACGCCGAAAAGCATGAACAAGCCCATAATGCTGAAGAATGTTATGTTCTGTTTCAGCAGCAGCAGGGAAAGGAATGCAAACGGCAGTGTAAGCGGCAACGCAACAAGAATTGAAAGCGGATAAACAAAACTCTCAAACTGGCTGGCCAGAACTATGTAAATGAACACGAATGCCATTACGAAGGCAATTATGAAGCTCTTTATCATCTTGCCCATTTCCTCTGACATACCGGTAAGGCTGCCTGTATATTCAGCAGAAAGATTCATTTCCTTTTTTACTTCAGCATAAGCCTGGTCTGCTGCAGCCACAAGAGCACCCAGGGAAAGGACTCCATCGGTATTTGCCTCAACTGTAACCTTTCTCTGGCGCTGTGTTCTTTCTATGCGGGTAGGGCCTACGCCTTCAACAACCCTGGCTATGCTGTCAAGACGAACCGTTGTGTCATTGGCTGCGGGAATTATCATGGCTTCTATCAGTTCCTTTGTGTTGCGGTAGCCGTTCTCCGCTCTTACACGCACCTGATAAAGCTCTCCATTGTCCTTGAACTTGGTTATATCCTCGGCACCACCCACCATTGT
>CACZRG010000011.1 GCA_902783485.1 uncultured Elusimicrobium sp. | reverse complement strand
TTCTTATCTTATACCTGTTTATCACGTCATTGGCAACTATTGTGTCGTCAAGGTCATTAAGGTATCTTCTCTGCTCTGCCTCCGAATTAAATTCAATGCGTTTAGGGAAGCCTCCCCATACAAGATAGTCGGATATGCTTATGTTTTTGCCTAACTGTGTGGCATATTCCTGTAATTCCCTGTACACAAAAGGGCGTATTCTGAAAGCCACGTATCTTCCGGAAAGTTCCTTTGTAAATTCACGCGAAAGCAGTTTTGAATTTGAGCCGCTTATGAAAACAGAGCAATTTTCCCTACGCAGTGAACGACAGGCGGTTTCCCAGCCTTCTATTTCCTGTACCTCGTCAAGAAAAACATAGCAAAGCCCCTTTTTTTTATGTTTTGAAACATAAGTGCAGATGTCTTTCCAGGTGGTTATAATGTCTGTGACGGCCCTGTCGTCAAAATCCAGGCTTACAATATTGTCAGTTTTCTTTTTTATCTCATTATGAATCTGTTCCAGAATGACGGATTTCCCGCAACGCCTTACGCCTGTTATTATCTTTATAAGGTCGCTGTCATAAAAGCCGCGTATTTCCCTGATGTATTTTTCACGCTTTATCATATTGAGAATTATAACAATATCTGCATAAATTCGCAATACTACTGCGAATTTTTACAAAACATGTCAAAATTCGCAGTAGTACTGAGTTTTTATAACACAATTTCTGCGCTCATTGCCAGGCAATGTTTTCTGATATAATATCTATAGGGGTATAAACTTATGAGAATAAAATATAGTCTTAACAGGCAAAACATAATCAGGGCATAAAAAAAGCGGGAAAATTCCCGCTTTTTTTACCGGCATAATATTATTACAGCGCAAACCTGTATTTTACAAGAATATTCACGGCATTCAGATTATTGCTTTTGTTATTTTCCACCTTAACCTTTGGCAGTGAAGAATATCTTACTTCAAAATTCCATGAAGTCACAGAATAACCCAGGCCGGCATAATAGGAAATACCGCCGTCGGAATAATCCTTGTCACCATTAGTAAGCCCGCTGGATTTCACATTTGCTTTCACGACTGAATATCCGATGCCTACAGGAAAATAGAATCTGCTGTCGCCAGGTTTTATTCTTGCCGCAGCTGTTATGCCATAGCTTTCCGGGCTTACCTCAAGTTTCTGCGCTCCCATGGCTGTAAACAGGTTTTCTTCCTCGCCGCCGTAGAAAGTGTAATCAAGACCAAGCCCCAGGGACAGATTATCATTAATCTGCGTAAGCAGTTCCGCGTTTAGGCCAAAACCGGCATTACCCCATGAAACATTGTCATTTGTCAGACCCTGAAGGCCTGTATCATTTACCGGTATGGCCAAACCCACACCTATGTCCAGTTCAGAATACTGCTGAGAATATGCTGCGGCAGGAATCATTAAAGCTATTGCGGCTATGGCTAATATTTTTTTCATGACATTTCTCCTTTTTGTTTTTACATTCAGGAACACCAGCTGCCCTGGTCTTTTCACTTATTATACATAATAGGAAAAAAGATACAACAATGCTTCATCAAAACATGAAACACGCAGGTTAACGAAAAAACATTCTTCATATAATACAGGGAAGGACGGTAAATAAATATCCGCCGGCCTGGCCGTGTGTTTCCGGACAATATAAAAACGCCGGGAAATAATGTTTTCCCGGCGCTTTCCGTTTTTCTGTTTACCAGGGCTGATTAGTACGATTTCGCCTTTTTAAGTTTTGCCAGCAGGGCAAGCTCTGCCTGGTGCTCCACGTCAACAATATTCGCATTGATTATATACGAAATGGTGTTGAGTATGGTTTCCAGATTGTTCTTTTCCGCCTTGTCCACAGGAACTTCCTTGCAGAAACGCACGCAGCCAAGTTTTCTGCCGTCCCTTTCCAGAACCATGAAATATGTGCGGTTATCCGCCCAGCCGTTTACCGGCCTGGCGGGAATAACGCGTTCCTCCGCAGGCTGATCATAAGTGGTGAACTCATAACACTGATCATATTCCTCGTTGAACATATTGTATATGAACGCATTGAAATTCCATTTTCCGGCAAGATACGGCCTTATCTCGTCAATGGATATGGCAAGAAAGTCCGCCGGTGTTTTATGCTGCACCATAAGCTGGCGGCACAGGTCAAAGAGCATGGTAAGCTCATTTGAAGTATGGCGCAGGCGTTTAAGCAGTGTTCTCATAATGCCGTTATAAAAATGAATGCCGCTTTCCGGGTATTTTTTTATGAATTCGTAAAGATCACTGCGGCGTATCTCGTATATGGTAGACGGCCGCCCTACCCTGGCGCGGGCAAAACGCTTCTGATTTTCAAGAACTGCCATCTCACCGAAGAATTCGCCGTCAGTAAGAACTGCCAGAACCTTATGCTCAACTTCTTCAGCATCAAGCCTTTTTTCTATGAAAACCTCGCCGTCCACAATTATGTACATTGTGTCGCCTTCGGAGTCTTCCTTGAATATTATATGGTCTGAATCAAAATCAAGCAGTTTGAAATGATCCTTGAAATCCGTCAGTGTCTGATCGGAAAGACCGTAAAACAGTGATACTTTTTTTAATTTTTCCAGATCCGCCATTTTGCCTCCTTACATAGCTTTTCCGCAAAGTTTCATGATGACTTCCTTGTCATGCGCTTTTGAGAGAGCTGTCTCATAGGTTATTTTGTTCTGTATTACCAGGTTGGCCAAAGCCCTGTCCATTGGAATCATGCCGAATTTGGCGCCGGTTTCAACAGCACTGTATATCATGTGGGTCTTTCCCTCGCGCACAAGATTGGCTATGGCCGGGGTCATTATCATTATCTCGCGTGCAGCTATGCGGCCTCTGCCGTCCGCGCGGGGCAGCAGAATCTGGGAAACAACACCCTGCAGACATGATGCCAGCTGAACCCTTATCTGCTCCTGCTGATGTGTAGGGAAAACGTCAACAATGCGGTCTATTGTTGAGGGAGCATCCTGCGTATGCAGCGTGGCGAATGTAAGATGTCCGGTTTCCGCAGCAGTTATGGTAAGCTGAATGGTCTCAAGATCGCGCATTTCGCCCACAAGTATCACATTTGGGTCTTCTCGCAGCGCAGAGCGCAGTGCCGCAGAAAAACTCTTTGTGTGCTGGCCCACCTCGCGCTGCCTTATGATACTTGACTTGGGCTCGTATGTAAATTCTATGGGGTCCTCTATGGTAAGTATATGCTTGCGCATATTGGCGTTTATCTGATTTATAAGAGATGCAAGAGTAGTTGATTTTCCTGAACCTGTTGGACCAGTGACAAGAACAAGACCTTTGGGAAGTCTGGAAAAATTCACGATACTTGGTGAAAGCTCAAGCTGTTCCGGTGAAGGTATTACTGAAGGAATAACCCTCATTACAGCCTCCACGCCATAACGTGTGGTAAGAACATTCAGACGGAACCTGGATACGCCGTTAAGCGAAAAAGAAGAGTCCAGTTCCCATGTCTGCTCGAATTTCTGACGCTGTTCCGAATTAAGTGTTGAATAAATAAGCGCCTTGGTCTGCTCCGCCTTAAGGGGCGGAAGGTTGGCCATAATAGGAACCATGTCGCCGTTAAGTCTCATCATTGGCGGCTTGTTGACACATATATGAATATCGCTGGACCCAAGCTGAACAGCGGTTTTAAGAATGGTTACCATGTCCATAATTTTATATTCTCCTTAGTATATTTATTCTATATGTTTTTTCTGCTTTATTTCCATACCACCGTACATTTTTCCCGGGCAGCGGTTATACGGGGTTATCTCTTCCTGGTGGATTTTCGCGCAGCCTGTTTTTTTACCGCTGCCTTTTTTACAGTTTTATTTCCTTCTTTCCTTACTGTTTTCACATTACCTGATTTAAAAAATTTTTCAGCATCTTCACCCAGAACAAGGGTAACATAAATCTTTTCAGCATATGAACCTGATCCGCCAGGCATATTCTTCAGCAGGCAGCATTCTTCTTTTCCGGATTCAGAACACATAAATTTTCTTAGTCCGGCAGCGGTTTTCCCGCCGTAGGAAATTATTTCTGTTTTTTTCTGCACCGCCATCATTCCTGAAACAGCAAAAGGTGTAAAACCGTGTGATTTCAGCCATTCGGATGCTATTGCAGTCATTTCCTTTTTTCCACAGGCGTTTATTATCTCTATTCCGCAGTTTTCATTAAGAAGTTTGTGTGTTCCGGGAGTGAAATCCTCTTTTTTCTGATTAAGCATGATATGCAGCAGTGATAATTTTTCAATGAAGGAAAGATTTGTACCGGCATGTGATTCAGTACCAAATGTTTTTTTTATTGCGGAGACAAAAAAAACAGGGTGACATCTCCATTTTTCCGAAAAAGACAGGAATTCAGCAGCAGCCTTCTCCGGGTCTGCTGTTACTGCGCCTGTTTTTATAAATTTTATTTCTTCATTTTTTGCCGGCGCACAATTTACACAATTTCTTTTTTTACTGATAACTTCAAGTTCAATACCGCCGGAAACTATTTTCAGAATGTAATTATCATCAACAGCCACAACCGGATTCTCACCATTGATAACCGGCTGTCCCGCCAGAACGCGGCAAAGCGGAGATTTCTGCTGAATATATGAAATCCACAGCAGCAATGCTGCGGCTGAAACAAGCAGGATTGTTTTTTTTATTTTTCCGCTGCTTCTTTTATCTGTTTCCATAACTGAATACTCAGGGGATGTGCCCAGCACTTTTTTTCCTCGCGGTATCTGGCCTTGGCGGCTGCCACAGCAGCGAAAGCCGCGTCAAAATCCGTTACGGCAAGTTTCCTCAGACCGTCAAGACCTGCGAATTTTCTCTCCTCCGAAAGATAATCGCTCATATAGATTATTTTGCAAAGCAGTGGCATATCAGGCATACCGGTTGCATGAAGCTGTATTGCCTGAAGAATATCCTTATCCTTTACACCATACCTCTCCCTGGCTATCATTGCTCCGGCCGGAGCGTGCAGCAGTTTGGGGGCAAACCTTACGGTATCTCTTCTGTATCTGCCCAGAACCGGTCCCTGTATTCTCATTGCCTTAAGAACCTCTACATCAAGTTCCCTTGCGCAGTCATGGAGAAGCCCGGCTATTGCAGCCTTGTATTCCGGCACGGCACATATATGAGCAAGTTCCACGGCACAGCGGGCAACATTCACACAGTGCCTGTAACGCCTGGCACTTAATTCCTTCCGCAGCATATTTACTTCCTGTGAAAAATACAGTCCACGGTTTTTTATGTAATCCATTACAGCCTGGCTTATTCCCGGTGTCTTATGTTTAAGAATTATGTTTATTCTTATGCCTGATGATGCCGCGGCAGGAAAAAGTCCCTTCAGAGGAACAAAAGGAGCCTCCCCGCCAACTATATTGAAACCTGGTCTTATTCCTACAAGAAGAGAGGCATTTCTTAGTATGCTCCTGCTGCGCTGCCAGTCATTGAATGATTTCAGGCAGTCCGAACCCATAAGAAAATATATTTTTGCATTCGGATGAATCCTTCTGAAATGGGCTATGGTCTTCCAGGTATATACTATCTTCTTCTGATCCTCCTCCCACGAACTTATCTGAACGCCGGGCAGATTCATAAAGTTCTCACCGGCTGCTATCTGCAGCATATTCCGTCTGTCATTGAAAGAGGCAGGCTGCATCTCCTTGAAAGGTGAATGAAAATTTGGGACAAAATAGAAGGCTTTTGGCTTTATCTGCCTGTAGGCAGCCTTCGCAAGCGATATATGGCCTGAATGGGGAGGGTTGAAACTTCCTCCGTAAATTATAACCGGTTCTTTTTCATTAGACATTTTTTCACCGTGTTCCAGAATATAAAAACGCTTCTAACTTAAATGATATAATTTTAATGTATGGAAAAAAACAGAGATAACTGCATTCTCCTTTTTATTGAACCTGTTGAAGACTCAAAAATAAGAAAGGATCTTAAAGAAAATTTCGGACTTGAGGAAGCCAAAAACCTTTACAGGGACCTTATTTCCCTTGCATACAGAAAGGTAAAGCATTATTTCAACGCCATACCCATAATATCATACGACAAAACATCAAAAAAACCAGACCTTACCTGGCTGGACGCCGATGATCCTGGTTTTGTGGAATACACAGGAAAAAGTCTTGAGGATCGCATACGCAACACTTTCCGCCTTGCTTTCTTCACAGGCGCAAAAAAAGCCATTCTTATAGATCCAATGACACCTGATGTAAAGACTTCTTTCTTTGACGAAGCCTTCAGTGCCATTAACGACAGAACAGCCGCACTGGGACTCAATGATGACGGTTCATTTTATCTTTTAGGCCTGACACAGTCAAACCTGAAGGTTCTTGATGCTCCAGGCTTCACTTTTTCAAAAAGCGGTGAAATACTGCGGGACAGATTAAAAAAAGCCAAACTTGCAGTTTTTGAAACAGGAACCTGTTTCCAGGTAAAAGATAATGAATCACTGAAAAAATGGAACTCCGGGAAAAAAATACCTGTTTCAAAAAAGAATACGGAAATAAAGGCCTCTGCTGACCCCGGTAATGAAAATACTCAAAAAAAGCAGTAAACAGCCCTTATTGGTATTATTACGGCCGTTTAAAGCCATAAAAAAGACACTGTTGAGGTGTCTTTTTTATTGACTAATTAAGGTTATAATTTATATTATTCATATAAAGGCTGACTGTGTAATATGTTTACTGATTTACGAAGAAAGTTATTGACAATTTATAAACATTCAGTTAATAATTTTCATAACAGACGGCAAAAAGAAACTGATTTTTTGGTACAGATAAAAAAATATTGGTTTTTTCAGATTTTTTTATCAACATTTTATTAACACATTGTGGAAAACTCTTTAGATTTCAAAGATATATGGCAGGAAATGCTGGAATTTCTGCAGCAGGATCCGGAAGTAGGCGCTGTAAAAGTGAACCTCTGGCTCAGGCAGGTAGTACCTGTCTCATTTGAAAACAATGTCTTCACGCTCAGGATTCCAAACAGCATGATAAGACATACAATTCAGACAAAGTTTGAAAGGAAAATCATAGATTTCCTAAAAAACATACTCTGTATTAAAGAGGAAATTTCGGCTGTTTACATAATTGCGGAAGATGAAAACGGAGCGGAAAACACAGTTACCTCATCAAATGATGTTCAGCCTGTAAAACAATCAATACCTGCAGACCCGGCAAACATATCAGACAGGTCTTCAGCCACATTTTCCGGAACAGATAACAATAATATACAGCAGCCGCAGGCGGCACAGCATTTACAGCAGCAGACAAACCGGCAGGAAAATATTCTTACGGCATCATGGCAGCCCTCTATCGACAGATTAAGGGCTGAGGAATCAGCAGCTGCAAAAGCAGCCCCGGCTGTTCCTGACACAAATCTGTTCCACCCAATGTTCGATCCCGCTTATACATTTGAGAACTTCATAACAGGAACATCTAACAGATTTGCCTATTCTGCGGCACAGGCGCTTGTTACGAACAATCAGTCTCCTCTTTTCATATACAGCGCGCCAGGTCTGGGAAAAACCCATCTGCTTAATGCCATAGCTCATGGGCTTTACCGTTTAAATCCGAAAGTAAAAGTTCTTCTTTCCTCTGCTGAAACTTTTGTAAATGAATACATCAGGGATGTTGGAAACAGAAAGGCAGAGGCTTTCCGTGAAAAATACAGAATGCTTGACTGTCTTCTGCTTGATGATGTTCAGTTCCTTTTGGCAAAAGAAAAAAGCGTAGAGGAATTCTTCTACACATTCAATTCCCTCTTTAATTCAAAAAAAAGAATTGTCATAACTTCAGACCGGCACCCACAGGAACTTAATCTATGGGACAGGCTCACATCACGCTTTATGTCCGGTATTGTCGCAGATATAAGACTGCCAGATTATGAAACAAGAGTAGCAATATTAAACCAGAAAATTGAGCAGGGAAAATTTGATATTCCAATAGATATTGTGAATTTTATAGCGGAGAAGGTTCATAAGGGTGGCCGTGAACTTGAAGGATGTATACGTACAGTGCACAATTTCTGTATGCAGACCGGGGCAAGGGCTACCATAGACAGTGTACAGGAACTTCTGAGGCCTTTCTTCAGCTCTCCGGCAAGTGATCAGCCAATAAGCATAAAAACAATCATAAAGGTTGTTTCGGACTATTATAAGGTTGATGAAAAGGATATTTTAAGTTCAAGAAGGGATAATACTCTTGTACTCCCGCGGCATGTTGCAATGTATCTTTCGATAAAGCTTACCAATATGACTCTTGAGAAAATATCCGAGGCTTTCGGCAGAAAGTCACATGCTACTGTACTTCACGCCAAGGAAAAAATGGAAAATGAGGAAAAAAACATCTATGTCAGGGACTATCTGAACAAGATTATCCAGAAGATAAAAGATGTCAATAACCCGGAGGATCTGAACTGAAAAACATGAATTTGTCATTTTTGTTGACAATATTCAATAACCTGTCTAAAATTTTACTACTCTTGCATTGACAATATGAACGTTTTTAACAATGCATTAAATGAGGAAGATGAATATGAAAATTACTACTTCTAAGGAAAGTTTGTCAAAGAGATTCAGACCATTCAGTCAGGCATGAATGTAAAGAACGGAACTCTTCCGATACTGCAGAATCTTCTGATTGAAACAGAAAGTGACGGAGTAAGAATAGTTTTTACGGATCTTGAGATGGCTGTAAGACATTTTATACCTCTGACAGTTGTGGAACCAGGAAGCGTTACAGTACCAATAAAGAAATTCATGGAGATAATGACAAATCTCAGGTCTGATGAAGTTACAATATCATCAGATGAGGCTTTCCGTGTAACCATACAGAGTGGAAAATCACGTGTCAAGATAGGTGGAACAGGAAAAGATGAATATCCGGCCATTCCCGAAATTGATTCGGCACATTCTTTCCCTGTTCCGGCATTGAAGGTTTCCGAAATGATTAATGCCACTCTTTTTTCAGCATCCACTGAATCAGAGGACAGCAGACAATTCCTTAACGGCCTGCTCTGGAAATACAAGGAAGGCATTTTTTCAATGGTTGCCACTGATGGCCGCAGACTTGCGGTCAAATCAACAGCATCAGTGAAAAGCGGGCAGGAATTCAGCGTTATTGTTCCTCCAAAAATTCTTAATGAAATAAACAAATATATAAAGAGCGCCGAAATTAAGGAAGATGCTGTAATGCAGGTGAGTATTTCCAGCAATCAGATAGGTTTCGTTCTGGGAAGAACATCTTTCCTCTCAAGACTTACTGAAGGTTCCTACCCGGCTTATGAACAGATAATACCGCAGTCTCATGAGGTTGAGGTACTGGTTGATTCCGGTGCACTTCTTTCCGTTACAAAAAGCGCTTCGGTCTGTACCAGTGACAGGGGCAAGGTGCAGTATACTTTCCGCAAAGGTGTGGCAGTTGTTAATTCATCATCCCAGAATATGGATTTTGAAGATGAAATTCCGGTTACCTATGAGGGAGAGGATTTTCAGGTAAGTTTCAATCCTGCATTCATAATGGATATTCTCAGGAATATTCCTGCGGGACAGGTTGTATGCCAGTTCAAGACAGCAACAACACCTGCCCTGTTCAAAACACAGGCTGACGAAACACCGCTTTATATAGTAATGCCTCTGCGCTGACTGCGTTCTGATTATGGCTTTTAGGAAAGAGACTGTAGGAACCTGTAATTTTCTGGAGGACCGGCATCTTTATAAAAGAATGATCCGGGTTAAAAAAATAGACAACACCGGAAAAACAGGTTTTTACAGGGATAATTCCGAATCTGCTCCAGATGATATATGTTCTTTCATGGGTGGCATTCCTATTGATAATCTTATGCTGCTCGATCAGATATGGGACCGGGAAATAGGTTTCCTTGGCCGGTTCTGCAGGCTGATAGGAATACGTTCCATGAAAAAAGGCCCATGTCTGATAGTAAAACCTCTGTCTTCGGTAGCGGCAAGCGAACTGAGTCTTCGTTCCGCTGAAATACTGCGTAATCTTAATAAAAATTTTAGTGAACCCTGGATAAAAGCGATAAAGCTTGAATCAGGACTTTAACAGGAGCTGTAAAAGAAGTATATGGCACAAAAACAGGATAATTACGATTCCTCCAATATTCAGGTAATGGAGGGGCTCGAGGCGGTGCGCAAGCGCCCCGCAATGTACATAGGATCTACAAGTCTTCAGGGACTTCATCATCTTGTATATGAGGTTGTAGACAACTCTATTGATGAAATACTTGCTGGCGGCTGCAACAGGATAGACGTTGTTCTTAAAGATGGAAACGTCTGTTCTGTCACGGATAATGGCCGCGGAATCCCAGTTGACCCGATGACTGAAGTGAAGGATCCCAGGCTTAAAGGAAAATCAGCACTTGAAGTGGTGCTTACTGTTCTTCACGCCGGAGGAAAATTCGATACCGGGGCATACAAGGTTTCCGGCGGACTTCATGGAGTCGGTGTTTCCTGCGTTAACGCGCTTTCCGAGTGGCTGGAAGTGAATGTAAGCCGTGACGGGAAAATATGGAATCAGAAATTCAGCCGTGGAAAACCTGTAAGTGAAGTGACACCAGTAGGCGAAACAAACCGCCATGGAACAAGTGTTATATTCAAGCCTGATACGGAAATATTCGGTGACGGCGTTTTCTCATATGATGTAATAGCCGGCCGTCTGCGTGAACTTGCATTCCTTAATCCGGGATGCCGCATAAATATAACCGATGAACGCGGTGAAGGAAAAAAAGCCAATTTCTTCTTTGAGGGCGGTCTTGTTAATTTTGTGCATTATCTGAACACAAACAAGACACCAATAAATCCGGAGCCTATTTCCATTTCCAGAACTGAAGGCGATGTGATGCTTGATGTTGCCATACAGTATAATACTGATTACAATGAAACAGTAATATCCTTTGTGAACAATATCAAGACAATAGAAGGCGGAACACATGTTTCCGGTTTCAGGGCTTCATTAACACGCATTATAAATGATTACATCAAGAAGTATGAGCTTACAAAGGATAAACCTGTGGGTGGAGAGGATGTGCGTGAAGGTCTTACCGTTGTTATTTCGGTAAAGATTCCTCATCCGCAGTTTGAAGGACAGACCAAGACAAAATTGGGCAACGGTGAGGTTGAGGGTATTGTAAGAACACTAACCGGTGAAGCGCTGGGAACATTCTTTGAGGAAAATCCCACTGTTGCAAAGGCTATATGCCAGAAAGCGATAGGTGCTTCAGAAGCCCGTGAGGCCGCAAGAAAGGCAAAGGATCTTGCGCGCCGGAAAGGCTCGCTTATGGATTCCGGCCTGCCTGGAAAACTTGCCGACTGTTCTGAAAAAGATCCTTCAAGATCTGAAATATTCCTGGTGGAAGGAGATTCTGCCGGAGGTTCAGCCAAACAGGGCAGGGACCGTAGCTTTCAGGCCATACTTCCACTGCGCGGAAAAATACTGAATGTTGAAAAAGCCCAGCTTGGCAAAATTGTTGCCAGCGATGCCATACGTACACTTATTTCGGCAATAGGTACCGGAATAGGTGAGGGTCCTGACGGTTTTAATATCAATAAACTACGCTATCATAAAATCATCATCATGGCAGATGCCGATGTGGACGGACAGCATATAAGAACCCTGCTGCTTACATTCTTCTACAGGCAGATGCGCCAGCTTGTTGATAACGGACATATTTATATAGCGCAGCCGCCTCTTTACAAAGTAAAAAAAGGCAAGTTCGAAACATATTTTGATAATGATGACCAGCTGCAGAAATGGCAGATGAAGGAGGCTACTGGAGCGGCAAGGGTAAAATCCCGAACAACCGGGGAATTTATTGATAACAGCAGTCTTACAACACTGCTTGAAACAATAATCCAGCTTGAGAATACCCTTGTCCAGCTTGAGGTAAGAAATCTTACTCTTGAGCAGTTCCTTGAGTTCCAGAAGCAGGGCAGAATACCTCTTTACCGTGTTATTCAGAGTGATGAGAGCTGGAAATATTTCTATACGGAAGAAGAATACGGACAGTTTGAGCAGGAACAGATAAAGATAAAAAAGGAAGAACTTGTTGCGCAGGGTATTGCGGAAGAGACTATAAATGAGGATGAGATAGCTCCTGCTTATCAGATTCTTTCCGAATTCGCCAGACTGAAGAATATATCTGAAAAACTTGGCGTTCTTGGTTATTCACTTGAGGATTTCGAGTATCCGGAACCAAAAGACAAGAAAGATGAGAAATTCCTTTTTACTGTTGTTACTGAAAAAGAGGAAATTCCTGTTCATGATCTGAAAGAACTACTTTCAAAGGTTATGAATATAGGAGCCGGAAGCGCCAATATACAGCGATATAAGGGTCTTGGAGAAATGAATGCGGAACAGCTCTGGGAAACAACAATGGACCCATCAAAGCGTAAACTTCTGAAAGTATGCCTTGATGACGAGGCGGAAACAGAAAAGACCTTTACCATGCTTATGGGCGACAAGGTTGAGCCGCGCCGCGAGTTTATAGAACAGAACGCGCTGACGGTTAAAAACCTTGATATTTAAGGCTGAGGAGCATAGAATCAGATGGAAAACAGGGAAAAACTGCCACAGGCAGATCTTTTTGCGAATATTATAGACCGTGATATTAACGAGGAAATGAAATCCTCGTATATAGACTACTCGATGAGTGTTATCGTGGGCCGCGCACTTCCTGATGTGCGCGACGGTCTGAAACCGGTACACCGCCGTGTGCTGTACACCATGAACGAGATGGGCATAAGGCATAACAAGCCCACAAAGAAATCAGCACGTATTGTTGGTGATGTAATGGGTAAATATCACCCGCATGGGGATGCTTCCATTTATGACACTCTTGTGCGTCTTGCCCAGCCTTTCAATCTGCGTTACACACTTGTGGAGGGACAGGGAAATTTCGGTTCCGTGGACGGTGATCCGGCAGCAGCAATGCGTTATACAGAGGCCCGGCTGGAAACAATATCCAATGAAATGCTTGACGATCTTGAAAAAGAAACAGTCAAGATGGTACCCAACTATGACGGAACACTTGAAGAGCCTTCGGTACTTCCTGCCAAACTGCCCAATCTTCTGGTAAACGGATCCTCAGGTATTGCCGTTGGAATGGCTACGAATATTCCCACACACAATCTTGCAGAAGTATGTGATGCCACAATAGCAGTAATGCATAATCCGGATATTTCGTCCATGGAACTTATGCAGTACATGAAAGGTCCGGATTTTCCTACCGGCGGAATAATACGTGGCCGCCAGGGAATAAGGGATTATTTCGAGACAGGCCGTGGTTCAATAAGAATCCAGGCCCGCGCAGAGGTTCAGGAACTTAAAAATGGCCGTGAAATAATAGTTGTGCATGAAATACCCTATCAGGTGAACAAGGCACTGCTCATAGAGAGTATTGCCCATCTGGTAAAGGAAAAGAAAATAACAGATATTTCGGATCTCCGTGATGAAAGTGACCGTCACGGTATGCGTATTGTAATAGAAATAAAGCGCGATGGAAACGGGCAGGTTGTACTCAACCAGCTTTTCAAACATACGCAGATGTCAGTTTCTTTCGGCGTGATAATGCTTGCCATTGTAGATGGCCGTCCGCGTGTGTTAAGCGTAAAGGAAGTTCTTCAGCAGTATATACGCCACCGTCGTGAAATAGTAATAAACCGTACCAGATTCGATCTGCGTAAGGCTCTTGCCAGGGCCCATATCCTTGAGGGATATCTCATAGCTCTGCAGAATATTGATGCGGTCGTGGAAATTATAAAGAAATCACAGGATGTGAACGAGGCCAGAACAAAACTTATGTCCAGCTTCGCTCTCACCGAGATTCAGGCCAAGGCTATTCTTGATATGAGGCTTCACCAGCTTACGCAGCTTGAGGCAGGAGACATAAGAAAAGAGCGTGACGAGCTTATGAAGCTAATTGAAGAGCTTCGTTCCATACTTGATAATCCGGCAAAAGTTCTTCAGATTATAGAGAATGAACTTGCCGAAATGAAGCAGAAATATGGAGACAAGCGCCGCACCGACATTGAAGATGATCTCAATGATATAAATATTGAGGATCTTATTGCGGAGGAGCAGGTTGTTATAACAATGTCCCATAGCGGATATGTGAAACGTATTCCCTCGGAGACATACCGCGTGCAGGGCCGTGGCGGAAAAGGAATAAAAGGCTCGGATCTCAAGGAAGAGGATTTCATTGAGAAGCTGTTTGTTACAACAACACATTCAACGCTGCTTATGTTCACAAGCCGTGGAAGGGTTTATGCCCTGAAAGGATATGAAATTCCTGAAGCTGCCCGCACATCACGTGGAAAAGCCATAGTGAATCTGCTGCAGATAAAAGACGAGAAGATTACATCTGTACTGAGCATTGAATCCTTTGAGGAGGCAAAGACAAGTAATTCCTATATCGTTATGTGTACACGTGGCGGAATAATAAAGAGAACCCTTATTTCCAGGTTCGCCAATATACGCCGGAGCGGAATAATAGCCATATCTCTTGAGGATGGTGATATTCTTGCCGGAGTAGCCCGCACCGATGGCAATGATGATATCATGATAGGTACGAAACATGGAATGTCCATACGTTTCCGTGAGGACCAGGTGCGCGCCGTAGGCCGCGATGCACAGGGTGTAAAAGCTGTTGATCTTCGTGACGGGGATACTGTCGCAGGAATGGAGATAATACAGCCGGATACACAGAAGAGACTGCTTACTGTATGCCGCGAGGGTTATGGAAAGTGTACAAGCCTTGATGAGTACCGTCTGCAGAAGCGTGCCGGAATGGGTGTTATAACCATTAAGACCAACAAGAGAAACGGAACGGTTGTTGGAATTTATCTTGTTGAAAAGGGTGATGAACTCATGGTTATGACCGAAAAAGGCAAGATAATCCGCATGGATACCAATGATATGAGAACCATAAGCCGCAATACACAGGGTGTGCGGCTGCTGCGCCTTGATGAGGGTGATAAGGTTGCGTCTGTTGTTCCTGTTGTTCCTGAAGAGGAAAGCAGTGAAAACGAACAGGAAGACAGTCTGCTGCCCGGAACGGATAATCAGGGCGGTACGGTTCCACAGAAACCGCAAAATCCCGCGGAAGGTACCGCGGAAGGCGGAAATCAGCCTGAATAAAACCAGCTGTAAGTAAAAAAAGGCCGCGTTTCAATGCGCGGCCTTTTTATTTGTATGCACAACAGTTTTCAGTCTATGAACATCAGTCTGTCAAAGAAAAGAAGGAATCCCAGTATTACAAGAATGATTCCTGCAGTCATTTCCACATATTTCATGTGTTTTCTGAATTTTTTCAGCATGGAAAAAATATTTGCGGTAAACAGGGCGGTTATCATAAGGGGAAGAGCTATTCCCGCTGAATAAAATGTAAGCATGAGAACCCCGCTTAATGTTGTTCCTTTTACCAGTGCTATGGAAAGAATCCCCCCCAGAACCGGGCCTATACAGGGAGACCAGCCAAGTGCGAAAGCAACGCCCATAAAAAAAGCACCTGCCGAGTCTCTTCTGTCATTCCTTATACTCATTCTTTTTTCATAGTTCAGGAAATTCAGTCTGAGTATACCGCTTACATGCAGACCGAAAATAACAGTAATAATTCCGAAGAACTTAAGAAGTATTTCCTTATGTGCTGAAAGTATTCCGCCTATGGAAGCGGCAGCTGCTCCAAGTGTTATGAAAATAATGCTGAATCCAAGACAGAACAGGGCAGCCCTTATTAATATTTTTGCCGTTGGAACAGTGTCCTTCCCTTCCCTGAGTTCCGCGGCTGAAAAACCGGAAAGCATTGAAAGATAGGCCGGAAGCAGGGGAAGAATGCAGGGTGAGAAAAATGAAAGAACGCCTGCGCCGAAAGATGTGAATAATTCTCCCATCAGTCTTCTCCCGTAACAACTTTTATTTCTTTCCTGTTTATGGCGGGCCAGCGTGCTTCCTGAACCTGTTTCATTATCTCTTCTTTATATCCCTTGCTGTAAAGTATCAGTTCGCATACATCGCGGACTGCTCCCTCCCCCCCCTTGTCGGGTGTTATGAAATCAGCGCTGTTTTTTACCTCGGTGCGGGCGTTAGCAGGAGCGCATGAGAGTCCAGCCGCATTCAATGCCGGAATATCTGTCCAGTCATCACCAATATATGCTATCTCATCTGCTTTTATTCCTTCTTCGTCGGCTATTATCTGAAATGGCCTGAGTTTTGAAACAAAACCCTGATAAAGATGTGTCATTCCAAGTCCTTTGGCACGCTGCAGTGTTGCTGGTGAAATACGTCCTGTTATTATCCCGGTTTTTATCCCGTACTGATTCAGCAGCCGTAAACCTATGCCGTCGAGCGAATTAAATCCTTTGAATTCCACCATTTTACCGTCAGGTCCGGGAATGAAGTACATTTTTCCGTCGGTAAGCACTCCGTCAACGTCCATAAGCAGCATTTTGATTTTGGATGCTTTTGTTCTAAGGTGTTCGTCTGTCATAAAATCTCCATAATTTATAATTTTACTTTATTTATCATACCATCATTATTTAAGTATAATTTTAAAAAAGAGCATAAGCTCTTTCCGGAGGAAATATGTCAAATATGAATAATCTTGCAGAACTGAGGAATTTTACCTCGAAAGTTACGGCGTGGATGGTACTGGCCGTAGCGGCTCTGTTTCTCTTTCTGTCTTCCTATTTTATTGTTGTTCCCGGTGAGGTGGCCGTAAAAACCCGCCTCGGTGCCGTAGTTGGTTCCTACAGTGAGGGAATACATTTCAAAATTCCTCTGCTTGAGGACATTGTAAGGTTCTCAATACAGATACAGAGAGCGGATATAAGAACACAGGCTTTCTCAAAAGACCTTCAGACAGTTAATTCCTATCTTGTAGTGAATCACCGCATACAGCAGGATACTGTAGAATCTGTTTACAGGAATCTTGGCAAGGGTTATGTAAAAAGCATTGTCGATCCCATGGTTCAGGAGCGTTTTAAATCCATAGTTGCAAAATACTCTGCGGATGCTATCATAACGAACCGTTCAATGCTGGTAGAGGAACTTAATAAAATCGTAAAAGAAGTTCTTTATGAAAAACAGATTATAGTTACTGATATTTCAATAGTTGATCTTGATTTTTCAGCGCAGTTCCTTAAGGCAGTTGAGGACAAGCAGGTTGCCGAACAGCAGGCAAAGATGGCTGAAAAGCTGGTTGAAAAAGCAAAGAAGGATGCCGAACAGCAGATTGCTAAGGCTAGGGCTGAAGCTGAATCTTTGAGAATGCAGCGTGAAGCTGTAACTCCAAGCCTTATTGAGCTGCGTAAAGTTGAAGCACAGATAAAGGCCATTGAAAAATGGAATGGACAGCTGCCTTACTATAATGGTGGTGCAGTTCCTTTTATCCAGCTTGAAAAGAAATAACAATACAATTGTTATTCTGATAAAGAAAAGGCCGGATTAATATCCGGCCTTTTCTATTTATATTATATAGATTCACTATTTATATAAGGTAAATATAAGTAAGTCTGTGTTTTTTTATCATCGTTAATTAATTAACGTTGTGCAGATTATTAACATTTTGTTTATAATTTGTCAATAAATGGTTTGATAAGTTATATAAACGTTTTCACGTGAAAACAATAAATTATTAAATATTGTCAGAAAATGCATTGTTTAATGCAAAATTTCTTTATCAAACTATAGACAAAGGAATAATAACTTGTATTATTGTAATTTTATAAACAGCTATTTGAAGGAAATGTTAAATAATTAAGTAAAATAATATGTTTAAAATAATGAAACAAAATAGGAATAATTTTAGAATATAAATTTAATTAAGTGAGAATTATGATAGTGTTTAATTATAATATGAATTATGTATGTTGCTAAATGTTTTCACGTGAAAACATTGTGTAAATATTGTTTTATAAAGATAAATTAAGGATAAAAAATGTTTGTAAATAAATTAAATTAATTTGATTTGGTCATATATAAGTATTTATAGAGTACGAATTAATACTATAAAAGAATGGTGTTAATTTTAGAATTCACCCGTTATCCCTGTTTGTTTCATCATTCCTATGCATAATGAAATTCTGAGATAAATTTGTTATGACACTGTTGCATTTATGTAATATGTAGTATAGATATTTCTAAAAGAGCATGTCAAATATATAAAATTAATATTAGGGATTGTTTTTTATTTGTAACGGGTGTATCATATATAAAATGTAATATAGAAAATGAAATGTTTTCACGTGAAAACAGTATTAAATGAAAAATGTATCTGTGATTTGTTAATATTTTTACAATTTACGTATACAATAAGGATTATTTTAATGATATAGTAATGTCATAAATTGATTATAATATCTGTATGTGTAATAATATCCGGGAACTAATTTCTAAGAACAAATGTGTTTGTTTTTTTGTAAATAATACAGTATCAATCCTATTAATAAGTAATTATTATAATATTAAACATTTCTTTATGAAAAAATTAAAAATAATGTTATTTATCATGCTGAATTTATTTCATTATCTCTACGACTTAATGAAATCCAGAAATATGATTAGTACGATTATTTAATACCTGTGGGTTTTGTTTATTTGTGTCAATACTTCTCTTTGACAGAACTGTTAAATAATTATATTTTCACGTGAAAACATTTAAAATGTTTAAGTGTATTATAATAAAATATTTTATCAACTTTAATAATGATTGTGTTTTATTTAAAAGATTTATGGTTGATTTGTTTTTTTTGCTTATTGTTAAATTTGTTTGAAATGAGTAAAATATTAATTTAAACTGTCTATATAATATCGGTACTGTATATTTATAAATGGTAACAATATTTGTTTTGCCATCCTGAAATAATTTCAGAAAATAATTAAAACATAAAGATAAGAGAATTAATTTCAGTATGATACAATAATCTGGATTCAATGTTTTTTACATAACAAATGTTGGTTATCTTGTTTTTAAATATGTATATGTTTTCACGTGAAAACAATAATTTGAAAAAAGCAACATGTCTCCCTTGTGTTATTTTTAACTATTTAAAACATTTTGTTAAAATTATTAAGGTAAAATTATCTGCTAAGAAGCAATATTTCTTAAAGAGCTAATGTTATGCAAAGATAAGTGTGTTTCTAAAAAATATTGAAAAAAATCTCTATATATGCAGTAAAAGATTAAAAAATTATAAATCTGATTTTGAAGATTTTTGTTATGAAAAAATAATCTTTTCAAAAATTCTTATATATTGTTCAGTTTCACCTTTACACATAGACAGATTATTAAATAATTTATATAAAACTTATGTTAACCAAATGAAATAACAATCATTATTTTTTGCATGGAAATGTTTAAACAGAGCAAAGTTATTGACTTTTTACATTACTTTATGTCAACAATGTTTACAAGAAAGTAAATGCAGCGAAATCCTGCCTGCTGTTTTTTTATTTGCCCTAAATGGCATTTTTGTTCATAATTTCGGGTACGGACACAGAAATACCGAAATGTCCCGTGTATTCAGGTCCTGCCTTCGTTGACACTATATTTAAAATATCTATATAATTAATAAGTCAGGGCTTTCCTGAAATTTTTTGCAGTATTCGGAGAATTTAAATGGCTGAAATAATCTCAATAGCCAATCAGAAAGGCGGTGTGGGTAAAACCACTACCTCTATGAATCTTGCTGTGGCACTGGCGGTGCTGAATTTTGAGACGCTTCTTATAGATTTTGACCCTCAGAGCAACACCACTTCCGGTCTCGGTGTTGAGACCGCTGGGAATGGCAATAATGTTTACGATGTCCTCTGTGGAAACTGTAAGGCGTCAGAGGCAATTTACAGATCTTCCGTTGAATGGCTTGATGTAATGCCTACGAGCCGTAATCTTGCCGGGGCCGAAATAGAGCTTGTGGACCAGGACGAAC
Source organism: uncultured Elusimicrobium sp. (assembly GCA_902783485.1). Classification (GTDB taxonomy): domain Bacteria; phylum Elusimicrobiota; class Elusimicrobia; order Elusimicrobiales; family UBA9959; genus CACZRG01. The sequence goes on along the minus strand of CACZRG010000011.1, from coordinate 16,621 downwards.
GCGAGTTCTTTCTCAAGAAGGCTATTGAAGAAATAAAAGATATGTACAGGTTCATCATTATAGACTGTCCCCCGTCATTGGGGCTGCTTAGTCTTAATGCCCTGAACGCTTCAGATTCTGTAATAACACCAGTGCAGTGTGAGTATTATTCAATGGAAGGTCTGGCCTATTTTATCAATACTGTCTCGAAGATAAATGAGTATATGAATCCTGATCTGAAGGTTGACGGCGGACTTATAACGATGTTTGATTCCCGCATAAATCTGGCAAATCAGGTCCGTGAGGAAATAAGCAGATTTTACGGCGATAAAATGTATAAAACTGTTATACCAAGAAATGTGAGTCTTGCGGAAGCCCCAAGTTTCGGACAGTCAATTTTTATGTATGACCATGCATCGCGTGGCGCAAAGGCGTACAAGGATTTTGCGCTTGAATTTCTTTCCCGTCGTGGACTTGATATAAAGCCGTATAAAAAGGCCGTAATTAATCTTGGTTCAGGCAGCGGATATAAAGGCGAAGACAGCTGGGGTAAAGAGTTCTTTGTTAAAATCCATAAAATTTTCAAAAACAGGAAAAAATAAGGATATATCATGGCAAAAAAAGTTTTAGGACGAGGCATGGATGCGTTTTACATTCCTTTGAAGCTGAAAGTAAAAGAACAGCCGGAAAAAAAGGACAATGCTGATAATAAAAAGAATCCTGCAGAAAAAAGCATTAAATCTGCTGAAACAGTAAGAGAACCTGTAATTGATACGGAAGAGCAGACTGTTAAGGCAGAAAAAACAGTTCCAGATCTTTCATACAAGGCGGAAAAAAATCCTGTTTCAGCTAAAAAAGATAATGAAGGTGTAACAGTTGTTTATCCGGCAGAAACAGATATTCCTGCATATGAAAACAAACCGGAGACACAGTATGAAAACCAAACAATTGTCCCCGAAGAAAAATCTGTAGTGGGAAAACAAACAGGAAAAGATGTGTCAGAAAAAATGCAGCCGTTGTCTGCTGCCGTGGAATCAGTGGGTGTAATTACGGCAAATGTCAATACGGAATCTGTGGAATCCAAAGTGACTGCGGACGGGGAGAACGTTATAAAAATTCCTCTTGACAGAATCCGTCCGAACATGTATCAGCCACGTCGTAAATTTGACGAGACTGCACTTCAGGAACTGGCCGAGTCCATAAAAACAAGTGGCCTGCTGCAGCCTATAACCGTATGGAAGGATTCCGACCGGGATTATTACGAGATAATAGCCGGCGAACGCCGTACACGTGCGGCAAAACTTGCCGGGCTTAAGGAAATAGATGCCATAGTCCGCGAGAATCTTTCAGACGAGAAAAAACTTGAATTCGCTCTTATAGAGAATATTCAGCGTGAGGATCTCAATGCCATAGACACCGCGATGGCATATCAGCAGCTTATAAATCATTTCGGCATAAGTCAGGCGGAAATTTCAAGAACTGTTGGAAAATCGCGTGCTGCTGTTTCAAATACACTACGGCTGATGGAACTTGATGAAAATATAAGAAACGCAGTGCGGTCCGGACTTATAAGTGAGGGTCATGCCAGGGCACTGCTTTCCATACCTGACAAAGCCAGACGTCAGGAGGTTTTTCAGCGCATAGTCGCAGAAAATCTTTCCGTGCGCGAAGTTGAGGCCATAGCACAGAATTATCATTATGAACTTCCGCAGAATGCGCAGGTTCAGGACAATCCGCACCGGGGAAAGGCTCCGGAAATAATTAATATGCAGACTGTTCTTTCGCAGCATTTCGGGTCGAAGGTTGAGATACGTCCCGGCTCAAACGGCAAGAAAGGGAAAATAGTCATCAGTTATTACTCGCTCGATGATTTTGAGCGTATTACTTCCATTGTGCAGAAATAAAAGGAGAATTAAAATGAAAAAAATTATTCTGGCGTTTCTGACAGGTCTTGTTTTTCATTCAGTAGCTTCTGCCCAGGAGGGGAAGGGAGTTTTTGCCGCTTCTCCCACACCGGCTTATGTAGCCGCCGAGAACAATCTTTCAAAATTTTTTCTGTATGCTGACGGAGGATTTCACGCGGACTGGTATGTGGGATACAATAACTGCTGGACAATACAGCTTCCTCCCATAAATACATCCGGATATAAAAAAGCCTATCTTGGGGCCAAGCTGGGCCGGGCAAAGATAAAATCATGGCCTAATTCCTGGGACAGCACTCCTATACCGGGCAAAATACATATGGCCATAAACAATACATATTCCTTCAACTCCGAGCACTCGTATGTGCTTGCCGATGCGAAGGATCTGCCTCTTGAGCCGCTTCCCGGAGATTATCTTGAAGGTGTTGATTCCGCGCAGTGGTTCTGGACACCTGTGCCTATATCCAAGGTTTCAAAAACCGATAACAATTACATAGCCTTATGGTCTTCCGGCAAGGATTTTGTTACATCGTCCTCCGCGCCCATAGTGGCAGCTGCAATGAGTGATGACGGTATGGAAAATGTGTGGCTTACCCGCTCAATAAAGGGTGCGCCACCGTCAGGTGAAACAGCGCTGGAAACTCCTGTTTCCGGATTAAAACCCGCCATAGCCATAAAACTTGTACCGCAGAATGACTTTAAAGTGGTCATAAAGGGCTTTTACGCCCAGGTAAGCGATGAACAGATAGATACATTTTTTACGGCTGTAGGTGAGGATGTGCGCGCAGCGTGGCTGGAAATATCATACGATAAATTTGACTGGCAGCGCGTGGGACGTTATTTCTTCCGTGCGCCATATTTCCGTTCCTTCAGCAGAGGTGAACTGTCAACGAGTATGTATTATATACGTGCCGCTGCTGTTGACTCACTGGAAAATATAGGCTATTCCAATGCCATAAAGATTCCTGCCATGAAGAAAGGCGAATAAAGCCTTACGGGGAAAAAATACAATGAAAAAAATTGATATAGCGGTTGTGGGCGCCTCCGGAATGGTTGGAAGGGAACTTCTCGGCCTGCTTGAGGAAAGAAAGTTCCCTGCCGGTGAATTTTACCCTTTCAGTTCCGGCAGAAAGCCGGCACAGGCCGTTTTCAGAGGCCGGATATATAAATGTGAGGCGCCATCTCTTGAGGCGCTTAAAAAGGCAGGACTGGTTTTTTTTGTGTCCATGGACGAAGTTTCCGCGAAGTTCGCCAGAACTCTCGCAGAAGCCGGGGTGCGCTGTATAGACGATTCCTCTTATTACCGTCTTGCGGAAGATGTCCCTCTGTGTATTCCGGAAGTTAATGGAGATGTTCTTTCCGCTGAAAGCAGGCTTGTAGCCGGGCCTAACTGTACCATAACCGGCGCGGCCGTATCACTTGCTGAAATACACCGGCGTTTCAATATAAAGCAGATAAGGATTGCCTCATACCAGGCAGTATGCGGCGCAGGCCGCGAGGCTCTCAGGCAGCTTGAGAATGAAACACAGGAATATGTAAAAACGCAGAAAATGCCTAAGGAAAAAGGTGTTTTCCCGCATCCAATGCTGTTCAATCTTTTTCCGCAGGTAGGCGGTTTTGATGAGGAAGGATTCTGCTCGGAGGAAAGAAAAGTTGCAGCGGAACTGAAAAAAATACTGAATGCTCCTGATATGAAGGTCAGTTCCGTTACCGTGCGCGTGCCGGTAATGCGCGGTCATTCACTTGGCATATGGGCTGTGACAGAAAAACCATGGAAAATCCAGGAACTGAAACAGGCTCTGCTTGCTACTCCCGGGCTTAAGTTCTTTCCGAAACCGGAAGATTATCCCACACCGCTTAAATATGGTACCAGAACGGACATTGTATATGCCGGCAGACTGCGTGCTGCGGAAACAGCAGAAAACGAATTTCAGCTGTGGACTGTTTCTGACAATCTTTATAAGGGAGCCGCTCTCAATTCTGTGCAGATAGCCGAATATCTGCTTGAACACAATATGCTTTGAGAAAAAGACTGAATAGGACTGGTTTGAGTACATGGGAAGAATTATAAAAATGATAATATGGTCAGTTGCCGGTTTTGCCAGCCTGGCTTTTTTCTTCGTTCTGGACGGTATATGCTTCAAACATAAAATTACCAGCACTCCCGGACCGGTAATGGTGGCGGGTCTGGTGATTACCATACTGACAATGGTTATATGTAATCTGGTGAAGATTAAATCCGCAGACAGAAAACGTATTGCTGCCATTAAGGAAATAGCTGAGAAGGAGGGACTTTCTTATTCTGAGATTTTTGATGAGAATGACCCATTCTGGTCTGAAAATGAACATTGGCCTGACCGTCATAACGGATTACTGGAAAGCCTGACAATGCCGACCTCGTATCTTAGTGCGGTAGCATCCAATATTGATACAACGGAGATAATGGACAGGGTAAACGGTCTCGCTGTTAAGTACAGCATGAAGAATACGGAGGCATACATTTCCAATGTGGTTGGTTTTGATTCTGAAAATATAAGTTTCCGGGTTTTTGACCGCACTATTGTTATCGGCACATACCTTGAAAAAGGGTTCAGACGGAAAATATTAAAAGGTGTTTCCGCGGCCATTATAAAGTTCGGAAACCTGGTTATGCCGGAATTCTGGCTCTGCCCTGAAACACTCGCCACAAGAATAGCTGACAGGATGACAGGTGCCGATATTGATTTTGAAGAGGCTCCCTTCTTTTCAGAGCAGTACCGGCTTACATCTACTGATGTAAAGGTTCATAAAGTGTTTACTCCGCAGGTGCTGGCCTGTTTTGAGAAACATACCGGGCTTACTGTTGAAAGCGACGGGAACAGGCTTTATGTGTTTAATGAAAAAAATGCTGAAACTCCGGAGCAGGTAAATGATTTCTTCTATGCTGTCAGGGATATAGCGTTTACCATATATCGTTTTTCCGGAAAATAAAAAATCCGGCTTTGTTAAATCAGACCGCCCGGCATGGCCTGCCGGGCGGTCTTTATATAAACAACTGTTTTCTTCTTTTTGCCATTACATAAAAAACCCGGTTTTCAAAACCGGGTCTGGTTAATTATAACATGACAGAGCACCGTGGCCTGTCATGGCAGTATCTGGAAGAGGTCGGAAAAATCAGTTTTATTTCTTTTCTTCTTTGTCGTGTTCTTCTACGAATTTCTTGATTTCCTCAAAGCCCTCAATTATGAGGCGCGCTTTGGAGAGACCGAAGGCAAACTGATACTTGTCATTCTCGTTTCTTTTGAGAATAAGAACTGGCTGGCCTTTGTATTCGGTTTTTTCAATAATCATGACTTCCTCCATATATGCCGTCTGCCGCGAGGCTTCCGGGCTTGTAGAAATATATTATCATAATATTAATGAAATAATCAAATATTTATATAAATAAAAAATACAATATATTGTACGGCCCTTAAAGGAAAAAATATATGTTATAATAATTAAGAAGATTTTCAGTTCAGCGGATTTGCGATGATTTCAGAGATTATATCAGCGATTTTTAAAACCAGAGGCGTAATTGGCGTCGATATAGGCGCATATTCCGTAAAACTGTCGAGAGTAAAACCATCCAAAGGCAGAATAAAAGCTGTAGAATGCGGCTCGTTTCCGCTTAATCTGTCCGGCAGCGAACCGCAGGATGAGAGAACTGAAAAAATTTCCGGCAGACTGCGGGAATATATTGAGGAATCCGGCATAGGCTGCCGCAATGCTGTAATACTGTTGTCCGGCACCGATATAAGAATATCATATTCCCTGATTGACAGAATGCCGGCAGAGAATTTTGAGGCTGCCTGCAGAAAAGAGGCCGGCCGGCTGTTCTTTAACACGGATGATCTGTATATAGATTATGATGTGCTTGGGGAAATCTCTGATGACGGAGTACCCAGAACACGTGTTGTCTTTGCTGCTGCAAAGAAAGAAACCGTTCAGGAGAAAATAAATATTGCGGAGCAGGCCGGTCTCGCGCCGGTGATGATCATTCCTGCGGTTTTCGCATTTGAGAGAATGTGCCGTATCCTGAAAGGCAGAATAGAGGACAACCATCTTCTCGTTACAATGGGAAGAAAGCAGACGTCCATGTACCTTTTCGGGGCTGGACGTGCAGAGTCAGTCCGGAATGTCTCTGTCGGATCAGATACAGCTGATGAACGTATAAGGGCTCTGCTCAGGGTAAAGCCGGAAGTAGCCGGTGAGATAAAGAAAAGGTATCCGCTTCCTGTCTCCGAGGAGGAAAAACTTGCCGTGATTAACCGTTTCAGCAGGGAGGAAGCTGCGGCTGTTTCTGCGAAGAAAGAATATATGGAGGCCCTGCTGCAGGAAATAGACCCATTTGTTTATCTTTCCGATGTCAAGGTTTCCTCTGTATTTCTTACCGGCGGTCCGGCGGCTGATAAAGGCGCGGCAGCCTTCCTTGAGAAGAGACTTAAAATGCCTGTGTATCTGTTCCCTGCGCCGGAAAATCTGTCAGGCAAAAGCAGCAGGATTTTTGGAGACGGTCTTTATTCTCTTATGCCGGCTTCGGCCGCATCCCTGTCCTCTACCATATTTCCCGACCTTACAAGAATTGATATGCTTCCGGCAGGTTATGGCAGCAGTGCACGCCGGATAAGATTTATTTTCAGAACATTTTTTTATTCATGTCTTGCCGTGATGGCACTTGCTGTGCTGTTTCTGCATATTAAAGGAGCTGCTGCAAGAAGTGAAGCCATGGAAAAGCAGGAGACAGCTGTTGCCGCGGAAACCGCTGATAATCTGGCGCAGAATGCAATGCTGCAGAAGGAAGCTGATACTGTTTCTGTCTATGTGGAGCAGGCGGAGGGGATAAAGAGGAACCGCGCGCTTTACTCCGGACTTACAAAATTCCTTGTTTCCTCGCTTCCTCCGGGAGTTATTGTTTCATCGCTTGTTGTCACTCCGGAAGATGAAGGACTTGCCGCGGAACTCAGGCTTTCCTCCAATACACCAGCTATTGTTTTGAAATGGACTGATGCTCTTGTCAGGGCCGAAGGTTTTGAGAAGGTTTCTGCCGGAACCGCAGCAAAAGCCGGGGACTCGGACAATGATTATATACTGCCGGTGAAATTCCTGTATAAAGGCGGTGCGAAATGATAAGACCACTGCTTTCAAAAGGACAGAAAATAAGATTCTGCCTGAGCCTGGCTGGCCTGGTATCGTTATTTTCGCTTTATTATATTTATCTTTTCAGACCAGCGCTGGAAAGTGCCACGAATCCGGATATAACCGTAGTGGAAACATCCGCTTCTTCAGAGGCGGCGGATTCGGAAGATAATGTTTACGCAGAACTGAAAGAAAAAGTCAGCCTTCTGAAAAAACAGAAGAAGAGCCTGGACAGTTATTTTATCCGCGAGAAAAATATTCCTCCGCTTACCAGGACACTGAGAAATCTCGCACAGAAGTACAATGTAAACCTGCGTGATTCTGTGAAGGTTTCCGGTTCGGAACAACAGGGACATTTTGTAAAAGCCGGGTGTACGCTTACAGCTGTGGGAAAAGTGGAAGATATAAGACAGTTCCTTAATGCACTTGCCGAAGAAGGCTGTCTTATTAAAAGTGCAGATATGGCTGTGACCGGGGAAAAGAAGGAAGGCACGGTTATGAAGCTTTCTGTTTCTTTCATATACTACCGTTATAATAAATAATGTAATATGAAAAAACCCTGTGGAAAACCGCTTGCTGCCCTGTCTCTGGTATTGCTGCAGGCGGTTTTTTCCTTATGCTGTGCATTTTCCGCTTATGCCCAGCCTATGGAAGAACCATTCGTGGGAAAGCCGGCTTACGGTGTGCCTGTTTCGGAAATAAAGGAAACGGGCATTGATGCCGGGGAAAAAGACAAAATAATCAGTAAAATACGCACGGACCTTTCATACCGCGGAAAAATTGCGGATAAAATGCTTGAAAGCGGCGTTGCCGGCACCGTGGTTAACCTTTCGGGCGCGCCTACATATTCCGAAGCGCGCGAGGTTGTCATACGCTGGATAACAGGAAACCCGGAAAAAGCGGCCACATACGCCATTATGCTTTCCGGCAGATCCGGGGAATCCGGTTCTTCTCCGGTACAGGGCGTACAGGGTCCCGGATTTGGTGAAGGTTACTGGGGAAAGGATTATGTAGTAAACGGGGACGGCAGCATAATAAGGACTGTTTATAAATATTCCCTTTCAGATACTTTCCTCAAAAGAATAAAGGCTCTTACAGCTGCCGCGTCCGACAGGTCTCTTTCAGCGGAAAATCTTGCCGATGCCAGCCGCAGGCTGTTTGAAGGAACTTCTCCCTATCAGGGTGCGCTTAAAACGGATTTTGATGCTGTCGCGGGCATTGAGGCCTCAGCCGGAGGAAAGAGGCGGAAACGGGGCCTTTCCGGCAGTTATAGGCCTGCTGAATATTCGGGACAGTATGACAATATAAAAATAAACCGTGCTGCACTTGATAATGAGACCAGCCGTGCGGAGCAGCTTCTTTCCGCCATGCGCGGGAATGGAAAGGGACCTGAAGGCGCTGAACAGTATTATGCTTATGCCTGGAAGGCATACGGTAATTTCGCGGGTTATTCCTCTCCCCTGAAAAGCCGCAAGGTAATAACCGGTAAAGAGGCAGATAACCTTGAACAGCTGCGCACTGATCTGCGCAAGGCTCTTGCAGGGCTTTCGCTAAAACTTATGAGTCTTTATACGGAAGAGCTGTCCCGCTCTCTTGATGATACTGCAGCAGGATATGACGAGCTCCGCCGTGCCATGAGAAAGCTGATTGAGGAAATAGATGAAAAACTGGCTGAGGCCGGAGGATTGAACGATTCAGTGGAGATAACACGTATCCTTTCGGAGGCCCAGGCTGCCTTCTCCGCGCTTTATATGGCATATTCCGTATATAATACTGTTTTTGAGCTTGGAAAACAGGCGTCCGGTCTCGGTTTTTCCTGTCTGTATGACAAAATGATTTTCAGTCTTTTAAGCATAATGGCTCCTGAAAGCCCATATATCCGTGTAAGGAATGAGGCCAAAGGTGCCGTGTCCCGGCTTTCAGCCGTGCTGAAAAAAGCCGCCTCCGGCGATATTATGGAGGCTCTTGAGAAAGGCCGCGTTGACAATCTGCGCGCACTTTTGTACGAGGCGGAGGGTTACTCCATGTACAACCGGAAAGCGCAGTATTATATGTGGGGAATGCTGTTCCGTCCTTTTGAGGTGGAAATATCCGTAAGGAAAATAAATAACAAAGGACATGCCTTTTTCAGGCCGTTATTTCCCTGGATGAATTATCATGCGGAAAAAATGTTCAGGATTGCCCCAGCTTCTTCCGTGGATAATAATATAACCGGAGAGCAGGTCCCCTGAATAAAAAAATCCCGTATCAGAACGGGATTTTTTATTTTCATTCCTCTATCATTTTCAGTGGCGCATATTTAAGCATGAATGTCTGCTGAACACCGCTGTCGAATTTTATTGTTATCTTGGCAAATTCACCGCTGCCCAGCGTTGAAACCACTGTACCGGTGCCCAGTGCCGGGTGATTGACCCGGCGCCCCTTGGCGCGGCTGCCTGCCTGCGGCTTCGCTGCATTGTGCAGCGGGGCGGGCCGTGTTCCGCCACTGGCTGCGCCGTTAAAACCGCCGGACCGTCCGGCGGATGGCGCGCTCCCGTAAGCGCGCCCGGCGGCGGAACTGCCTGTACGGCTTCCGTACCCATGGCTGCCGCCCCTGTATCCGTAACTGCCTCCGGCGTAACCGCGGCCTTCGTGGCCGCCCGCCGCATAACCGCCGCCGTATCCGTGCCCCTGTGGCACGGATTCAATCCCGCTTTCACCGAGAAAGCGGGACTCAAAATTGCTGTAAGTCTGCCCGAAAACCATTCTTTCGTCTGCCCATGTAAGGTAAAGCATTCTGCGTGCCCGCGTCATGCCCACATAGGCAAGGCGGCGTTCCTCTTCCATGTCTGCGTCACTGGAATTCTGCGAATTTATCGGGAAAAGGTTTTCCTCCATTCCCGTCAGAAAGACAATAGGAAATTCCAGTCCTTTCGCCAGATGTACTGTCATAAGCGTAGCCGCTTCCGCATCCGGATCAAGCTGGTCTATGCTGCTGGCAAGCATAACCTCTTCCAGATATTTTGGCAGTGTCGGCTGTTCGCCTTTCTGACGGCAGTTTTCCTCGAAATCCTTGATTGCATTAACAAGTTCCTGCAGGTTGCCAAGCCGGTTCTGTGCCTCCGCAGGGTCCTTTTCTGCCAGATCCTCTGTCATTTTCCAGTATCCGCTTTTCATCATAATCTGCTCAAACATATCAGACGGTGAGGATACAAAAAGATCTGTTTTTATTTCTTCAAAAATGGAGGTAAATACCGTCATGCCTCTTTTGGCACTGGGGGTCAGGCCGGTTATTTTGTCTGCCTGCAGCAAAGCGTCATAAAGGCCAAGTCCTTCTGATTTCGCGTATTCCTGTAGTTTTTCCACTGCAGTCTTGCCTATGCCCCGTGGCGGCAGGTTCATCACCCTCAAAAGGCTTACAGTGTCGGAAGGCATTACCATAAGTTTAAGGTAAGCGAGGGCATCCTTTACCTCTTTCCGGTCGTAGAACCGGACGGAGCCGATTATTTTATACGGTATGCGTGCGTTCCGGAAGGCTTCTTCAAAATTACGGCTCTGTGCGTTGGTACGGTAGAATACTGCAATGTCATTGTAGCTGAAGCCAAGTCCGCCGGTATATCGTTTTATCAGGCCGGCAACGCCTCTTGCCTCTTCCTTTTCATCCGGATATTCCAGGGCTTTTGGTGGCGCACCATCCTCTGCACTGGTCCATAAATCCTTTGGCTTGCGGTTTTTGTTGTGCTTTATTACCGCATTTGCCGCTTTAAGAATCAGCGAGGTGGAACGGTAATTCTGTTCCAGTATTACGGTTTTCGCGTCCTTAAAATCCTTCTCGAATTCCATTATGTTGCGTATGTCGGCTCCGCGCCAGCCGTATACGCTCTGGTCCGGGTCGCCGACAACGCATAAATTGCGGTGCTTCTCACAGAGCATTTTTACAAGCACATACTGGGCATGGTTTGTGTCCTGGTATTCATCGACAAGAATGTATTTGAATTTGTTCTGCAGCATCTGCCGCACTTCGGGGCAGTTTTTTATAAGCTCCGCAGTGCGTACTATGAGATCGCCGAAATCCAGTGCCCCGGCCTCTTTAAGTTTCTGCTGGTATTTAAGGTAAATTTCAGCAACGCGGTTCTGCATTCCCTCTTCTTTGGCTGCAGCGTGTATTGCGTAGCTTTCAGCATCAAGCAGATCATCTTTCGCACGGGAAATTATGTTCAGGAAAAGATTTATCTTGTTTTTTTCGCTTTCAAGGCCTAATTCCTGAAGACAGATCTGCAGAAGTTTTTTCTGGTCATCATCGTCGTAGATTACGAAATCCTTTGAAATGCCGATATGATGGCCGAACTGCCGCAGCAGTCTTGCCCCGAGGGCATGGAAAGTATGTATCCACATTCTGCCGTCATAAGGTACAAGATTGGCCACGCGGTTCTGCATTTCCTGTGCGGCCTTGTTTGTAAATGTAATGGCCAGAATATTTGATGCCGGCAGGCCGCTTGCTATAAGCAGGGCAATTTTTGATGTGAGGGTTTTTGTTTTTCCTGTTCCTGCCCCTGCGAGAATCAGTAGCGGTCCGCCGAAATACCGCACCGCTTCCATCTGCCTGGGGTTTAGGTTAAAGCTGCCTAAAATAGCCGTGTTTTCCGTAAAACCTTCGTAAATCATAATTTTCCTGCCGTTTTTTAAAAAGAAAAAGCCCAGTCTTGCCGGGCTTTCCCCATTCTGCCATATTCAGGACAGGGAAACACTGAAAAAAGTGTTTCCTGTATTTTACACATTGAATTTGAAAAAGCAGATGTCTCCGTCTTTTACTATATAGTCTTTGCCTTCAGAGCGTATGAGTCCTTTCTCACGCAGTGTTTTTTCGTCCTTGTACTTCATTATATCTTCGTAAGAGTACACATCAGCACGTATGAAACCGCGCTCAAAGTCACTGTGTATTTTGCCTGCCGCCTGCGGGGCTTTAAGTCCTTTCTGCAGATTCCAGGAACGTACTTCATCTTCAGAACCTGCGGTGAAGAAGGATATGAGGTTCAGAAGTTTTTTTCCGGCAAGAACCATTTTGTCAAGGCCGGAATATTCCTCACCCAGATCTTTCAGGAACATCGCTTTCTCATCTTCTGGCAGTTCGGCAATTTCTGATTCTATTTTAGCGGAAATCTCAACCAGTATGGCATCCCGTTTTTTTGCGAAGTCGCGCATTTTCTGCAGTTTTTCCATGTCGGGCTGCTCATTGGTGTTTGCCACGTAAAAGACCGGTTTTGTGGTAAGCAGATTGAAATCGTGTGTTTCCTCTTCCGTGAATCCGGCATCCCTCGCCGGACGTCCTTCATCAAGTATTTTCTTTATCGCTTCCAGTTTTTCCTGCTTTTCCCTGGCGTCCTTGTTTCCTGTGCGTGCTGCACCGGAATTTCTTTCCAGCATTTTATCCACAGACTCAAGGTCCGCAAGTATTAGTTCTGTTTCAATTACCTCAATGTCCCGTACCGGATCTATCTCTCCAAGCACATGAACAACATCCGGGTCATCGAAAACACGCACAACCTGTACAATGGCGTCAACTTCGCGTATGTTGGCGAGGAATTTATTGCCCAGACCTTCGCCCCTGCTTGCCCCTTTTACAAGCCCCGCTATATCCACGAACTTGATATATGACGGAACTTTCTTCGGTGGCTTGAACAGGTCAAAAAGTCCGTCGAGCCTTTTGTCCGGTATCGGCACTACACCCACATTGGGGTCTATTGTTGTGAAAGGATAATTCGAAGATGCCGCACCGGCTTTTGTGAGGGCATTGAACAAAGTTGATTTTCCCACATTGGGGAGGCCTACTATTCCTATTTCCATTGCTTGAACCTTCTTGAAAAATACGGCCCCGAAGGGCCTTTATTAAATTATATCAATTGTGAAATCTGTTCTATAATTGTTTCAGTCGTTTCCTGCCCTCTGGAAAACCTTCAGGTCAAATTCCGAAATAATGGAGAGCACATGGTCAAAAATATCGGACTGAACCTCTTCATAGTAAACCCAGCGCGTGTCCGAGCAGAAACAGTATATTTCAAGCGGCAGTCCTTCTGGTGTTGGGGCCAGCTGGCGTACCATGCAGGTGAACCTGTTTGAAATCTTTGGGTTTGCCCGCAGATATTCCAGAATATAACGGCGGAAAGTCCCTATGTTTGTTATTCTTGTTATGTTGAACTCGTCAGCGTTCCTGTTTGCCTCTTCAAGCTCGCGCTGCTTGATGTCAAGATAATCCGTAAGCAGATGTATTTTTTTCATTTTCTCAATGTCTTCATTATTGAGAAAACGTATTGTTTTCATGTCTATGTTCAGGGCGCGCTTTATCCTTCTGCCGCCTGATTCCGACATTTCCCGCCAGTTCGCGAAGGAATTGGATATGAAAGTGTTGGCAGGAATATTCACTACGGTATTGTCCCAGTTGCGTACCCGCACGGTGGTAAGGAGAATGTCCGTTATTTCGCCGTCAGCATTCTGCCCCGGCATAACAATCCAGTCGCCTACACGTACCAGATCATTTAAAACAAGCTGAAAGCCCGAAACAAGACCAAGAATTGAACTCTGGAAAATAAGCAGAATTACCGCGGAAAGGGCGGTAAGACCGCCGATGAGATAAGCCGGATCCTTGTTCAGAATGGCCGAAAGCGCAAGTATGCCAGTTATTATCCAGATAATTATCTTCAGCGCCTGTGAAAGCCCCTTTACCGGCAGATGAATATTTCTTTCGAATCTTGCGGAAATAACACTTACAGTGCTTGAAAGTGTTATGCACAGCGTTATCAGTGCGAAGGCCCACAGAATTCTTGATATAAGGGAATTCAACAGCGGATGTATAAGCCTAAGCCCCTGCAGTATTACAGGTGCGGAGGCAGCTATGAACATACACATCAGCGTGAAATAAAAAGAACGGAAGAAATGAAATTTTTCCAGCAGCCCTACCCATGGGCTTGTTACAAATCTTTCAAGTTTCACGGTAAGCTCGTGCAGTTTCTTTGAAAGATAACGGCAAAGAAAAATTACCGATATGAAAAACAGAATCACAAGGGTATACTGAAGCCACACATGAAATGAAAGAAAAAAATCAAACATAATTTAAATAAATTATATTATTTTACCACCGTAAAGTGCTAAAATTGAATATATGGCGGCGGGTTTTCGCTTTTGCCCTTTTGTGGTGAATTTTTATTAATGTCCGCTGCCGGGAGAATATTATGGCAGACACAGAAAACAGCTGTAACAGTAAAGTAACGGCGCCGGTTTCCTTTTTTGCGGAAGCACTCAGATATATATGCGGAAAAATGACTCCCACTGATCTTGCCGTGCTGTTCAATGCGCTGTTTCATGAAGTGAAGGATAAGGACGCCACCGGTTCAGATATTCCTTTCACCGCTGTTGACCCTTTCACTTTCATAGCCTGTCTGAATGCCGGAAGTGACGAGGACCGCCGTCATGCCTGTGAAACAGTGCGCCGCCGCTTTGAATTAAACGCCGAAGTGCCGCGCCGCTTCGATCTTCTGCCGTTTTTTAACCCGTTTAAAAGCCGTTTCATACCGTATTCATATAACGGTGCACCGGAAGCCATAGAGAAAATATGGAAATTCGCAAAGGAGCTTTCCTCTGGTGGCGAAATAGTGCCTGAATCATTTGACGCTGTATGTTCGCTTACTTATGCCGGCGTTATAAAGACAAGCCAGATACTTTATGTATGTTTTCCGGAAAAATATTTCCTCATGGACAGGAAAACCTGCCGTTTCATAGGCTTTGAGCGCGAGGATAATTATGCAAATTTCCTTAAGTTCCAGGCCGCAGTCAGGGAATACTGCCCCGGCGTAACCCCAGAGGAATTTCTGCAGGGTGTTAACGAAGGAACCATGGCCAAAATAACCGGCCCGGGCAGTGCTTCTGCGGAAGGTTCCGGTAGTGATTCCGCTGCCAGTGCGGCAGCCGGTCATGAATCCGCCGCCAGGGCTGCCCTGCAGGCCATGGAGGAAGCCGGGCCGCGCTTCCCTCTGAACCAGATACTTTACGGCCCCGCAGGAACCGGCAAAACATATTCGGCAATAATCCGCGCAATGGAAATAGTTGACGACCGCTCATACGGCAATCTCACCCCGGAACGGTACCGCCTGCTCAAAAAACGCTTTGACCAGCTGCGCCGCGCAGGCCGCATTGAAATGGTTACATTCCACAGCAATTATTCCTACGAGGAATTTGTTGAAGGAATAAAGCCCAATACGGAAAACCGGGATATGCTCACATATACCAAAGAGAACGGCATATTCAAAATGCTGGTGAATGTTGCAAAGGCGGAGCAGCTCAAAACCTCCGGCGGCGGCAAAATAGATTTTTCCACAACAAGGGTGTTCAAGCTGTCTCTGCGCAATACAAATAACCCGGAAGACGGCGATATTTACGAATACTGCATTCAGAACGATGTTATAGCCATGGGTTATGGCGAGACCGTGGACCTTGCCTGCGTGGTAAGCCACGGCGACATACAGAAAATAATAGAAAACGGATCCGTATTCAAGGAAAAACGCTTCACCGGCAAGGCCATAGAGATTTTCAAGCTGCTCATGCGTGAAGGCGACATAGTGCTTATTTCCAACGGCAATGAGAATGTGCGCGCCATAGCCCAGATAACCGGCGATTATGAATTCAATGACGGCACCGTGCTTAATTACTGCCATTTCCGCCCCGTGCGCTGGCTGTACCGCGGCGGGAACATTCCCGTTGAAAAGCTGCTCATAACAAACAAGCTGCCACGCCAGCCAATTTATTCCTTCTGCAATCTGCGCAAAGAGGGTTTTGCCGATTACAATGAGAACATAAACACGCAGTATCTGGGCCAGCTGCTTGGCGGCCTGCCCGCCGCCCGCGTAAAAAACTATGTGCTTATAATAGATGAGATAAACCGCGGGGACATAGCGAAGATTTTCGGTGAGCTTACAACGCTCATAGATGACGACAAACGCCTTGGCGCGGATAATGAGCTTACGGTAAAACTGCCGTACACAAAGGAACTTTTCGGCATTCCGAAGAACCTTTACATAATAGGAACCATGAGCGTGGCGGACAGGCAGACCCACCCTGTGGATTTTACGCTGCGCCGCCGCTTCAGCTTTATAAACCTGCCCCCGCGCGAAGACCTTGTGCCGGAAGAAATACGCGATATATATGTGCTTGTGAACAAGAGAATAAATGCGCTTCTGGGCGGCGATTATCTTATAGGCCACGGCTATTTCATGAACCGCAGCCGCTCTGTTGAAGATGTGTGGTTCACTTCCGTAGTGCCGCTCATAGGCGAATACTGCCGTGGCCGCTGGAATCTGCTGCAGGAAATTCTCGGCCCGGCCCAGAGCGAAAGTTCCGCCAGGGCCGCCGGAAAATACTCCGCGTTCATAAAAGAGTATACAACAGAGGAATTAAGCCTTCAGGGCGAAGGCGGCTTCTGCTATGGTTTTGCCGAGCAGGACGAATGTGATTTCAAAGCCGCCCTTGAGAACCTTAAAAAAGGAACAAGAGGCGTAAAATAAAAAACGCTGCGGTGGCAGGGGGGAAATAAATGT
>CACZRG010000010.1 GCA_902783485.1 uncultured Elusimicrobium sp. | reverse complement strand
TCAAGCCGTGATATTCAGATAGCATTTGCCAATGAACTTTCAATAATCTGCGAGAAAGCCGGAATCAATGTGTGGGAACTTATAAAACTTGCAAACCGTCACCCGCGTGTGCATATACTCAATCCCGGCTGCGGTGTAGGGGGACACTGCATAGCTGTTGATCCGTATTTCCTTACTTCCGATTTTCCTGCAGAATCACAGCTTATATCAAAGGCGCGTGAAGTAAACAATTATAAGGCTTTCTGGTGTGCTGAGAGAATACATAATGCTGCAGTGGAATTTGAGAACAGAAAAGGCAGAAAACCTTCAATAGCCTTAATGGGTCTTGCATTCAAGCCGGATATTGACGATTTAAGGGAGTCTCCTGCACAGCATATAGTAGGACGTGTCTGCCAGACATGTTCCGGTTGTGAGCTTTATATATCAGAACCTCACGTAAAAGAACATAAGTTTTTTAAGCTTACCCCATACAGGGAGGCTTATGAAAAAGCAGATATAATAGTTTTTCTTGTAGGGCATAAGTGCTTTGCCGGACTGACTGCTGATACTGACGGAAAGGAAATAATTGATTTCTGCGGGATAACGGTTAAAAAATAAGATGAAAAAAATACTCCTGATATTTGGAACAAGGCCGGAGGCAATCAAAATGGCTCCGCTCTTCCGCGCATTGTCTGAAGACAGGGAGAATTTCAGGGTTTCGGTATGCGTGACCGCGCAGCACCGGGAAATGCTTGATCAGGTTCTTAATCTTTTCGCTATAAAACCGGATTATGACCTGAATATAATGAAACAGGGGCAGGATCTTTTTGATATAACCTCCAGGGTTATTTCAGGGCTTCGCGATGTTCTGCTGGCGGAAAAACCTGATGCCGTGCTTGTTCATGGAGACACTACAACAACAATGGCTGCTGCGCTTGCGGCCTTTTATATGAAAATACCTGTAGGGCACGTGGAAGCCGGGCTGCGTACCGGAAATATTTACAGTCCCTGGCCGGAGGAAATGAACCGCAGGCTAACCGGCCGCATAGCTTCGTTCCATTTCGCTCCCACAGAAGAAAGCCGGCAGAATCTGCTTAAGGAAAATGTTCCGGCTCAGGATATTTTCGTTACAGGCAATACTGTTATTGACGCACTGCATTCTGTTGTAAAAAAAATCCGGGCTTCCGCTGAATTAAGGGAAGAACTTAAAAATATTCTTTTCACTGCCGGGTATGATACCAGGCGTGCGGAAGGAGGACGCAGGCTTGTTCTTATTACAGGCCACCGCCGTGAGAATTTTGGCACGGGTTTTACGGATATAATGCGGGCCATAAAGACACTGTGCATTAAATATTCTGATGTTGATTTTGTATATCCTATTCATATGAACCCGCAGGTAAGACGTCCGGCGGCTGAAATATTTGGAGACATCAGGCCTGAAAATATGTTTTTTACTGAGCCGCTGGATTATCTGCCTTTTGTTTTTCTTATGGAAAAAGCCAATGTCATTCTTACGGACAGCGGTGGAATACAGGAGGAGGCACCCGGCCTCGGCAAGCCGGTTCTGGTAATGCGCAATACTACCGAAAGGCCGGAGGCAGTTGCCGCAGGCACTGTTAAGCTGACGGGAACGTCATTTGATAGAATAGTATCGGAAACATCGCGGCTGCTTGATGATGCTACGGCATACGCCGTAATGTCCAGGGCCATAAATCCCTACGGGGATGGCAGATCATCTGCACGTATATGTGCCATTCTGCGCGAAAGATTGTAAATGTTTTTTTACCTGCTGTGCCTGCTTGCATTTGCCACTGTAATGTCCCAGAATCCGAACTGGTTCGGGCCTATGCGCATTATAAATCAGGCTGTGTGGCTTTTAGGTGTTGGAATTCTGGCACTGCATTTTAACCGCCGCAGGTTTCCCTACAAATTTCTCATAATCTTTATCCTTACATATATCTGGTTTTATCTGTTCCGTTATATATGTGCCTATCTGGGCTTCAGAACAAGCGAAGGCGTAAACCTGTTCACTCTTATCCCTGCACTGCTTACTTATATAACCGGGCTTTACATAAGTGCCGGAATAAATGATGCGCAGATGAATAAGGGTATGAAATTTTACATTATTGCCGTTACCCTGCTTTCCGTCATTGTATACAGACAGTTTGTAGGCAGTGTAAGCAACTATCTGGATTCAACAAGCTATGTATACGGGCCTAAGAACTCGCTTACGCAGTTTATCTTTACCGCTATACTTGTTTATCTTTCCATGAAAAACAGAAAATGGTGGCTGCATTTGTCTGCGCTTGTTCTGTTCGGAATAGGAATTATACTGCAATGCCGCTCATCTGTTGTGGCTTTCGCCGTTGCGCTTGCCGCATGTTACTGGAATAAAAAAAATGTGCGCCGCATAATTATGGCAGGGCTTGTAATCGGCGGGATAGCATTGATTGTTTCTCCTGTGGCCAGAGATATAGCAGTCAAGGCCTTCTCGCTTAACAGAATAACTAATATGGACAAATTTTCAAGCGGCCGTCTTACGCTTTTCAGCCAGGCATACGATAATTTCCTGAATCACCCTCTTACCGGGACATTCTTCATGGTTGATAATTTCTTTATTTTCTATCTGACAATGTTCGGAATTCTGGGCGGAACTCCCATAATATGTCTGTGGCTTCTGCGTGCGTGGCGTAATTATGTTTTTTATAGAAATACAGATGAAAAAGATGATGAGTTCCGTATGTTTGAAGCTTTATTTTCCGTATCGGTTTTCTTTATGATAATAGCCTTGTTTGAAGGCGGCGGGCCTTTTGTTCCCGGGGCGCCCAAGTTTGCTTTGTGGATACTCTGCGGCTATGCTGACGCAAGATATTTTCAGCGCAAGGCGGTTGCATATTCTACGGAGAAGAAAACAGCCTTAACCGGAGGAAAAATATGCTGAAAGTCTGTCTTTGGACAAACAGACCGACACATCATCAGAAGAGTTTTTTCCGGGCATGTTCAGCTATTCCTGGTATGGATTTCAGTGTGCGTTATTATGCCGGGGCTGTATGTTCGTCAATGCGCCGTGCCCAGGGCTGGGTTTCGCCTGAACTTGATCCGTTTGAAGCCGAGGCTGTTCCTGCTGATATACTGAAACCGGAAATGCGCAGTTGTGTTCATATTATTCCGGCTTTGGATCCTGGCGGTGGCAGGATGCTCGCTGAAAATGCCGTAAAAGCTGGGCTGAAATGGATGTACTGGGGGGAAAGAACAGGCCTGCATTTCGCAGCCAGGCTTCATTTCAATTACAGGCTTTTTTATGCGCTTTATCCGCTGTCAAACCGCATACGTCTGCGCAAGTATGCCGGTTTTATAAAAAATTCCGCGCTTCTTGCCCTGGCTCAGGGCAGACTTGCGGAAGATGATCTGGCTTCCCTGGGAATTGACAGGAGCAGAATACGTTTCCTTTCCTATTCCGTTCCGGCTGTTCCTGAAGCTGCACCTGATGAAACAATAAAAAAATTCAGCGCAGGCAGAACTGTTTTTTTATGTGTTTCGGGCCTGCTTTATATGAAAGGGCTTAAATATATGCTTGAGGCTTATGCCTCGCTGGAACCGGAACTGCGCGGACGCTCATGTCTTGTTTTTGCCGGCGCAGGGCCGTATCTGCCTGAAATGAAAAAAATGACGCATACTCTTGGCATAGAAAACAGCGTACTGCTCCGCGGAACAGTTCCTTCCAATGAAATAGGAAAAATTTATTATGCCGGGGATGTCTTTGTATTGCCTACGCTGCATGACGGCTGGGGGGCTGTTCTGAACGAGGCGGCCTCAGCAGGGCTTCCCGTAATTTCAACAGAGGAATGCGGCGCCGCATGGCATATTATCAAAGACGGATTTAACGGCAGGCGTGTGAAAGCTAAGAGCAGCGCTGCTCTTGCCTGCGCAATGAAGGAATATCTTATGAATCCGGCCAAGATAAAAGAACACGGATTAAACTCAAAAAAAATATTTGCGGATTTCACCCCGGAGCGCGGCGCGGAAAGACTCGCACGGTATCTTAATGAAACGGGGCTGCTTAAATGACAACGGAAACAAATGATGAAATGAAAAAAAAGATTCTTCCTGTAACAGTGGTTATTCCGACTATGAACAGGCCTGAAAGTCTTACGGCTACGGTTAAAAGCTATCTTTCAGCTTCCTATGTGCCTGGGGAAATTGTTGTTGTTGATCAGAGCGGAAAAGAGGAAGACAGAACCATAATAAGAAAAGCTGTTGAATCATGTGATGCCTGTGCAGTGAAAGGCATATATATAAGGCTTGAGCAGCCTTCCACCACTGTGTCCAGAAATATTGGCGCGGCTTCTGCTTCAAACGATATAATCCTGTATTCCGATGACGATATAGAGGTTGAGAACGACACGGTTTTTCAGATATATTCCCTTATGAATAATCCGGAATATGCCATGGTGGAAGGAAATATTTTCCCGCGCCGGAAAATAAAATTGAGCACACGGCTTTTTGTGTGTATCAGCGGAAGGGCCGCTTTCTGGAAACTGGGCATAGGCCATGTCTCACCGGGAATGTTCGCATGGATGCCGTGGGTTGAAGATGAAGACATAGAGACTGACTGGGCGCGCGGCTGTTTTTTCGCTGTGCGCCGGTCCCTTGCCGATAAATGGAATATAAGCTGGGACGAGAAAATGAGCGGCTATGCTTTTGCCGAAGATATGGATTATACTATGGCATACAGCCGCGCAGCACGCAGGGAAAAACTGCGCTGCGTAATAGCGCATAAGGCCAGGCTTTATCATCTGTGCAGCCGTGAATACAGAATCCCCGACAGACAGATGGCGGCAAGAATAGTTATCAACAGGCTTTACCTTTTCTACAAACACGGGGGTGGTTTTTTCGGCAGGCTGGCACTTGAATGGTGTAATTTCATACTTCTTTTTTCCATGCTGCTGAAAGGCGGTGCGGCCAATCACTGGGCCGCTATGAAATACTGCTATAAGCATGAGAAGAAAATAAGAAACGGGGAACTGGCATATGAGTGAGAAGAAAACACTTCCAGTCTCCGTGGCCATACCGACCATGAACAGGCCGGAATCCCTTAAGCATACACTGGAAAGCTATATGTCCCTTAATGCTGTTCCTGATGAAATTATTGTTGTTGATCAGAGCAGTGACAGTGAAACACGAAAGAAGACAGAAGCAGCGGTAAAAGCATTGCCGGAAGGTGTTTCAGGAAAATATATTTATCAGGCTGAACCTTCAACTACTGAGTCCCGCAACTGCGCTTTTGCTTCCGCTAAAAACGATATAATTATTTATTCTGATGATGATGTGGAGCCGGAGCCGGCGGCTGTTGAGAATCTGTACAGAATTTTCATCGATGAATATGACGGAAAAACAGCTTTGGTGGCATCAGCAGGAACCGGTGGCGCCGGACCTTCGGTGTTAAAGAAAATATTAGGTTTTATCACTGGCGCGCGTTCGTGGAAAAACAGAAACTCCGGCAATGTAACAATGTCCATGCTTGGCCGCTATCCAGCAGGCATAAAAAAAGACACTCCTACGCAGTGGGCTATGGGATATTTTTTTGCAGTGCGTAAATCCCTTGCTGAAAAATGGGATATAAAATGGGACAACGTAATGTCCGGATATGCATATGCGGAAGATCTGGATTATACATGGCGCTACTGCATAAAGGCCGGAGAGGAAAAAATGAAATGTGTTATAAGCCCCTCCGTGCGTGTAAAACATCTTGTAAGCGGTGAATACCGTATTCCAACAAAAAAACACACATGGCTTTATATTGTGAACAGGCATTATCTGCTTTACAAACATAAACGTCCGTTTCCGGCAAGGATAGTGCTTGAATGGTGCAATATATGCCGCCTTATTGAGAGAATACTGAAACATGAGAAACCAGGAGATTTTGCTGCCGCCCTGTGGTATTCATGGACCCATTCCCAGGAGATAAGACAGGGAAAACCTGACTGCGGAGGCCGCCTGTGAAAATATTCATAAATGCTTCCAATCTTTCTGCCGGCGGCGGCATTCAGGTTGCGAATTCACTTCTTGCTGCGCTGAAAAAAAGAAAGGATAACCGGTATGCTGTTGCCCTGTCGCCGCAGCTGAAAAATACCCTGCCGCCGCTGAACTCATTTCCGGATAATTTTGTCTTTTCGGAGAAGACAGACAGAAATTATTCTCCGGTACGTGTTTTTTCCGGACGTTGCGGCAGCCTTGATGATTTTCTGAAAGAAACAGGTTCCGAAATTGTTTTTACGGTGTTCGGCCCTGCCTACTGGACACCGCGCGGCGTGCCTCATCTCTGCGGATATGCGCTGCCTTTTTACATATATCCGGATTCTCCCGCGCTGGCGGATATAGGTTTCCTTAACAGATTGAAATTTCAGTTTAACAAGTTTCTGCGCATGAGGGCTTTCAGAATTAACTGCCGCGCAGCCGTTACTGAAACGGAAGATGTGTCAGCCCGGCTGAAAAAAATGCTTCCCGGGCACAGGATTTATACCGTTTCCAATGCTTACAATCAGGTTTTTGATGATCCATCAGCTCAGGAAGAGCTGCCGCTGCCGCCTTTTGACGGAGTTACCCTGCTTACTGTTTCTGCCGCTTACCGGCATAAGAATCTTGGCCTTATAGTCAGAACAGCGGAGTGGCTGAAAAAAAACAGCCCGGATTTCCGGTTCAGGTTTGTGCTGACTGTTGAACCGGAAAAACTGGGTTTTGCCAGGGAAAATGTCCCTCCTGAACTTCTCCTTACAGGGCGTGTAAATGTAGCGGCATGTCCATCGCTTTACAGGCAGAGCGATTTTATGTTCCTGCCTACAATGCTGGAATGTTTTTCCGCCTCGTATCCTGAGGCTTT
>CACZRG010000009.1 GCA_902783485.1 uncultured Elusimicrobium sp. | reverse complement strand
TCAGGAATACGCACGGAGGTGCAGCCACATATAAAAAAAACAGTCAGCAGCACTAAAAATTTCATAAGAATATTTTAGCAATATTGGGTCTGCCCTTCCTCTGTGCTTCCGGGCCACGTTCAGTACGGCAGTATTTATCATCTGCTTAATACGGCGCATATAATATTATGTTATAATTATAAAATGAAACTTTCCGTTATTATTCCCTCGTATAATGAAAGAAAAACCCTGCCGGAAGTGCTTAAGGCTGTTTCCGCACTGCCCGTTGATAAGGAAATCATTATTGTTGATGACGGATCTTCGGACGGAACACGCGAATGGTTTGAAAGTGAGAAAGCTGCGGGCAGATGGCCTGAGGCAAGAATGATAAAACATGAGAAGAATCAGGGAAAGGGCGGTGCACTGATAACAGGATTTACTGAGGCTCAGGGACATTTTGTTGTTGTTCAGGATGCAGATCTGGAATATGATCCGTCACAGATACCGGAACTGCTACGCCCGCTTGATGAGGGGCAGACAGATGCTGTTTTTGGTTCAAGAATGCTTGCGGAAAAAATCGAGACATACAGCCCGCTTTATCTGCGTGGCAACAGAACCATGACAGCATGGATAAACTTCCTTTTTGGCAGCCGTTATACTGATTCATACACCTGTTATAAGTTGTTCCGTACATCTGATGCGCGCCGCATGAATCTGAAATCACATGGCTTTGAGATAGAGGCGGAAATGGCCTGCAAGGCAGCTTTTATGGGAATAAGGGTGATGGAACTGCCTGTGATATACAGGCCACGCTCGCGGGAAGAAGGAAAAAAAATCAATTTCAGGGACGCAGTCAAAGGTGCCCTGAAGGCGCTTGTGCTTAAATTGACTTTAAGAAAGAATTCAATACACTGAAATATATGTCGGGACTGCCAGTAAATCTATATATAATCTGCTTTATTACAGCGCTGGCCGTTTCAGCTGCGCTTACACCTCTTTTCCGTCTCCTGGCAATAAAAACAGGTGAGCTGGACAAACCAACGGAAGTAAAAACACATAAAGTTCCAACCCCGCTGCTTGGTGGTGCTGCTGTGTTTGCTGCATTTGCGTTTGCTCTTGTGTGTATACGGCTTTTTACGTCTTTTCCTACCGGCACACTGCGTGATCTGCGCATAATTCTTGCCGGCGGTCTTGGAATGTTTGTTTTAGGTCTTGTTGATGATTTAAAAAAACCGGCGGGTTTAAGTGTTAAGACAAAATTCTTTTTTCAGTTTCTCATAGCCGGCATAACTGTATACTGCGGTTTCAGAATACAGTTTCTTACGCCGGAGTACCTTGCGGCCGTAATAAGCATGGTATGGATAACCGGGGTTTCAAATGCGCTTAACCTTATTGACATAATGGACGGACTTTCAGCTTCGCAGGTGGCCCTGTGCGCTCTTGGCTTTCTGATGATTTCATTCCCATCGGAAGCTGTTTATGTTAATTTCGCATCTGCAGCGCTTGCTGGTGCAGCGGCTGGTTTCCTGCCGTGGAATATGTCAAAAAAATACAAGATTTTCATGGGGGATTCAGGTAGTCTCGTATGTGGATATATTCTGGCTGTTATCGCATTAGGGGCATCATATACCAACGTTAACCCTTTGGGGGTTTATGCACCGCTGCTGGTACTTGCTGTGCCGGTGTTTGATACCCTGTTTGTTTCCGTGATAAGAATGAAGCATGGCATATCCCCGTTCAAGGGCAGCCGGGACCATTTTGCACTGCGTCTTGAGAAAGCCGGGCTTTCGAGACCGAAAATAGTTATGGTTACCTCCGGTGCCACGCTTATTCTATGCTCCGCCGCCTGTGTACTTACCCTTATATCCCTGCAGGGCAGCATAGCCCTGTTGGCAGTCACTGTTACCGCACTGCTTCTTGTGGCTTTTCAGCTTGCCAGAATAAAAATCAGCTGAAGCTGTTCAGATACGGTGTATCAGAACATTTTTTTCATTTTTCCGGATATTCCAGGGATTATGCTTTTGCGTCCGTCCTGAGTAGACTGCTGTGCTTTCAGTATTTCCGGGAAAATCCTGTCAAAAGCAGCTACTACAGCCGGGTCGAAATCCTTTCCACTCTGTTCCACAATATATTTGCGTGCATCCTCCGGCTCCCATCTGGGTTTGTATACACGTTTCATGCACAGGGCATCGAATACATCAGCTACGGATACTATCCTGGCAAAAAGAGGTATTTCTTCTCCTCGGAGTCCGTTTGGATAGCCTTTGCCATTATATTTCTCATGGTGTGAGGCGGCAATTCTGCATGCTGACTGCAGCAGCTGGCTTTCGGCATTGGCAAGAATTTTTGCGCCATAAAGGGTATGCTTCTTCATTTCCTCGAATTCTTCCGGAGTAAGTCTCCCCGGCTTAAGAAGAATTGCGTCTGCTATTCCCACTTTGCCTATGTCGTGCAGGGGACTTGCGTAGCTTACATTTTCCACATCTTCTTCGCTGAGGCCCATGCTTGCAGCTATAAGTGACGAATATGTGCTGATATGTCGCAGGTGTATTGCG
This sequence comes from uncultured Elusimicrobium sp., assembly GCA_902783485.1. Lineage (GTDB taxonomy): Bacteria > Elusimicrobiota > Elusimicrobia > Elusimicrobiales > UBA9959 > CACZRG01. The sequence continues at coordinate 4,581 of CACZRG010000009.1, read as the reverse complement.
GTATCCTGCTGGTCCCTGTATTCCGCAGTGGTTGCCAGACGGTATATGGTTTCCATCTGTGATTCGGAAAGACGCTGGTAAAGTTTTGCATTCTCAATGGCAGAAGCTGCGAGAGAACTTATAAGTTTAAGTATGCCCTCGTCTTCTTCTGTAAAATGACGTGAATACTTGTTTATTGCTTCAAAAACACCTATTATTTTCCCATTGATGTTTTTAAGGGGGGTGGCCAGTATGTTTTTTGTCATATATCCGGTCAGCTTGTCCAGTTCCCTGCTGAAGCGTGGATCGCTGTATGCATTTGGAATATTCACGCTCATGCCGGATGCAGCTACATGTCCCACTATGCCGCTGCCGAAAGGAATCCTTATTTCTGTATGCTGCAATCCCATGGCAACCTTGGCCCAAAGTGAACGGGCTTTTGCGTCATATATAAAAACGCTGCAGCGGTCGCAGCCAAGGATTGTTTTAACCTGAAGGGCTATTATCTCAAGAAGGGGATCAAGTTTGGTCTCCTTTGATACCATGCTGCCGAAATTTGCCAGCAGTTTTAATTTGATTTCAAGTTCCCGCTCTCTCTGTGTTGTCTGGGTGTTCATTTTAATCTCTCGGATATTCCTTAAAACTTTTTCAAATCAGTTTGTCCTTCTGTACCTGTTTTCAATATCATTCAGATAAACGCTTAAATGACAGGCTTTCGCAGAAGGGTACCAGTGCGGAAGCACTGCATTCAGCTGCAGCAGACAGCATGGGTCAGTTGTAATCACCCTGCCGGCCTGTATTGAGGCTATCTGATGCATTTTCTTTCTGCTGCTATATTCGGACAGGGCAGGATTTACTGTAATATTGGCTTTTGTGCCGCCACAGCATACCGGGCCTCCGGGAAGATCCCGGAATCTGCTTCCTGCTATGTGCCTGAGCAGCTTATACGGATTGTCATGTATTTTCTGCCCGAATACCGCAGAGCATGAGTCCTGCATACATATTATTTCATTTTCCGCTTCCGCGCAGTTCCCTAATTTCTGGAAATCTCCTGTATTTATTACTTCAGATATATCCCTTACTGAAGCGGCAAATTCCCTGGCGCGCAGTCTCCATGATTCAAAATCATCTTCCCCGGCTGTTTCATTTCCGCTGCTGTAGTCCTTCCGTTCTCCGTATTCCTGTTTTTCCGACGGTGATGTCAGTCCTGCCGGAACTCCGTCATTTACTTTTTCTTCTTCATCACCGCCATAGTCAGGATTTTCCTCAGGATCCGGGTTAAGAACAGTTACTTTTTCGCTCACTTCCCTGAGCAGTTCCTCTTCTTTTATCCCTCTGATAAAAAGCTGTTCGTATTTTTTCAGGAATGCAGCGCATGAGGAACAGTCTGTGACAATAATGAATTTCCCGTGTTTTCTGCGCAGTTCCTCAAAAAGCATGATATTCTTTTTTGCAAATTCACGTGCTTCTGCGGTGCGCCCGTAACGCCATGAAGCCATTCCGCAGCAGAAATTTTCCGCTGTCATTCCTTCACCAGAGTGTCTTTCCAGAAGGGATACTGTTGCTTCCGCGACTTCCGGCATAAGATAATTTATGTCGCATGAGGAGAAATAAATCCATTTTACGCTATGCTTTGGAGGTCTGGAGAATTTTTTCTTAAGTCTTGCCTTTGCTGTACGGAATGAGAATTTTATATTCCTGGTCTGTAATCTGGTAGGCGTCATTCCAAGAAGAGCCGGAGTCCATATAAGTTTCGCGAACCATGGCAGACGGAGCTGTAGCAGCAGAAGTCCGGTGCGCAGCCATAAATCGTATAAGACAGGATACCGCAGTTTAAGTCTTAATGCGGTTTTTACCCTGAGGCCGGGATTTACCTTAAGATAATGCTTTCTTAAATCCACAATTATTTCTGGAACCGGGACTGAAGCGTGGCATATATCAGTGCAGGCTCCGCACAGGAAACAGTCAGTCAGAGCCTCCCTGAGCGCCTCCGGCGGGTTTTTCAGCCTGAACTCTTTAAGCAGTCTTGCAAGCTGGCTTCGTCCGCGTGGGGAAAGAGTCTCCTTGCGGCTGGCCTGATACGAGGGACATATTGATGCGCATGCTCCGCAGCGGTTGCATGGAACGACTGCATCGTAAACAGTTTTTTCACCTCTTTCCGTAAGCAGTACTGTTTCCATATCATCAGAAGAGTTCTGACTGTCATAATAAGACAGTATGTTTTCGGTTTTAAGGCTCTGTCTTGCGTTGGCAAGAGTGAAATCCGAAGGAATGTTCTGCCGGTTCATTTATTGTCTTCCTTTCTTCCTGGGTACAGCCATGGGTTTAACAGATTTTCCGGATCTACGGCTTCCTTGAATGCCCTGTGCACGGGCTCCGGTCTGAAAGGTACCGGCATAGCCGGAGGAAAAATCCTTTTTTCGCTGATAAGACATACCTGCAGTACCACAGAAAGAATTATGCCGTAAGCTCCGCGCGAACCGCAGAATATGCTGCTTATATCATAGCCTCTGGCAGCCTTTAGTGTCTGCTGAGTGAAGTTCAGATATACTCCCTCCGCTGTTGCCGCTTCAAGTCCAAGCAGTATTCTTGTTATCTCCGGCGCGCGGCCTGAAGCTATTATACCGCCTATTGTGCCGAAGGTATCCGGCATCTGCAGTTCCATGCCATTGTCGCGCAGAAGGGCACGTAATGTGTTTATTTCCACTCCGGCTCCGGCTTTGAGCGTGCGGTTCTGCTTGTTAAGGACAGGATCCATTGTAAGGAACCTGGTGTCAAGTTTTTTCAGTTTTTCCGTTTCCGGCGGTGGTTTTATCTGTGAGCCGGAGCCGCATACAACGCTGGATATACGGTTGTCCGCCCTGTTTCTTAGGGCAGCAAGCAGAGTATGAACACTCGGGTTGAGGTTGGCAGCATTGTGATTGCGGCCTACCTCCTCAAAAAGATCCGCGTCATTGTTTACCGGCAGTATCTTGTCAGGATTCGAGAGATTGAACGGATCGAAAGCGTATTTGATTTTTGCAAGAAAATCAAGTTCTTCCGTACTGTAAAGCCAGTTAAGTGCAAGACGTTTGTCTACGCCAATGCCATAATCTCCTGCCACGGAGCCTCCCAGAATTATGGCTTCCTTTGTAAGTTCCGCTCTCGCGTTTTTTACGCGGCGCAGATCCTGCTGGTTTCTTCTGTCAAAAACTATATGCGGGTGTATGCTGCCTGTACCGGGACTTATCACTATCCCGGCGGTAAGACGGTATTTTCTTAGCACCTCGCGTGTTTTCTTTACAGCCTCGTTCAGTTTTGAGCGTGGCACACAGGCTTCTTCAAGCACAATATCCGGGGCTATTCTGGCAAGCGCCGGAAAGGCTCTGTTTCTTATGTCCCACAGTTTTTTTCTGTCACTTTCCTCACAGGCTGTTTCTGTTTTTATCGATGAGTTATCCAGGCATATCTGCACGGCCTGTTCTGTCTGCCTGTCTGTTTCTTCTTTATTGTCTCCCGATATATCGGTCAGCAGTAAGGCACGCATTGTATGCGGGAAAAGAAAGGTTTTTCTTTTCAGCGAGGCATCCAGCGTTGTTTTATCCATTATTTCAAGTGCGGAAAGCGGCAGCCCCGATTCCATAAGCTGCGATGCCGCATTAATGGCCTGGTCAAGAACTGCAAATGCTGCCGCTGTTGTACACGTATGAGCCGGAACAGGCTGTATTTTAAGCCAGGCGCGGGTTATTATTCCCAGTGTTCCCTCGGAGCCTGTTACGAGCCCCATCAGGTCCGGACTTTTTCCGTCAGGCTCCCATATATGTGTCTCCCCATCGGGAGTAACAACTTCCAGCCTGAGTACACTGTCTCCAGTGGAACCGTATTTTATCCGGCTTGGGCCACTGGCATTTTCGGCTATATTTCCACCAATTGTGCATACGGCAGAACTTGCCGGGTCCGGCGGGAAGAAATATCCAAAGGGTTTGAGCGCCTTCTGCAGTTCCGCATTAAGCACTCCGGTTTCAACAAGAACGGTTCTTTCCTGCGTGTTTATGAAAATTATTTTGTTCAGGCGTGAAAGATTAAGTATAACTCCGCCACGCAGTGGTATTGTCCCGCCTGTCAGACTGGTACCTGCCATGCGTGGAATGAAAGGTATTTTTGCCTGTGACAGTATTTTTACAACCGGAGCTACCTGCTGTACGCTGTCAAAGAAAATGACCGCCTCCGGCTGCGCCATGGACAGCCCGGAGTCATAGGAGTAGGCGGCTGTTTCCGCCTCGCTTGTTCTGACATTGTCTTTTCCTACAACAGCATCAAGCTGGCTGCGCAATCCGGAGATACGATCCTGTATGAACATTATGCTCTGTTTTTCCTTTTTACTGTTTTATTTCACCGGTCTGAGTCTGGCTGTGAAATGTGGAAGTATTTTTGCGGCTTCCACTATCTCAAGGCCCCTGATATCTTCTTTGTTGGAGGTCATGTGTTCAAAAACCTCTATCACATAATCGATATGGCTTTGTGTATATACGCGGCGTGGTATTGCGAGGCGCACAAGTTCCATGTCTGCCGGCAGGAATTTCCCTTTGTCATCGCGTTTTCCGAACATTAGCATTCCTATCT
>CACZRG010000008.1 GCA_902783485.1 uncultured Elusimicrobium sp. | reverse complement strand
TGGTCCGCTTGACAAAGGTCTTCACTGGGTAACACATCATCCCTCGGTAAAAATTTTCGATCTTGATGTTGATGACAATGCCGTAATAAGGGATTTCGACACACCTGAAGCCTATGCAGCCCTTCTTGAGGAAGAAAAATTTACGTAAATTATGATTAACATAAACAACTGCACCGGTTTTTATTTCGACCGTCTCGCAAGACTTTATGGCCGGGAGAAACTTGAAAAACTGCGTAATGCGCATGTTATGCTTTTTGGTCTTGGTGGCGTAGGCTCGTGGGCGGCTGAAGCGCTGGCACGCACCGCAGCAGGCCGTATAACACTTGTTGATTTTGATATAGTCGGTGATACAAACATGAACCGTCAGATGCCGGCTCTCTGTGATACAATAGGAGAGGATAAGACCGCGGTTGTGGCGGAAAGATTAAGAAAAATTAATCCGGAAGCAGAAATAATTGTAAAAAACATAAGACTTACTCCGGAAAATACAGAGGCTCTTTTTAAAGAGGCCTGTGCAGTGAAAAATCCGGACGTTGTTATTGATGCGATAGATAATCTTACAGCAAAGTGTTTCCTTATAAATTACTGCCGGGAACATGGAATCCCGGTTATAGTTTCATGTGGCAGCGGCGGCAGAACAGATCCGTCTGAAATAAAGGTTATGGATCTGGGAGAAACTGCAAACGATGCATTGGCAAGAACCGTGCGCGGAATACTTCGGAAAAAATACAATTTCCCGAAGAAAGGAAAATTCGGCATTAAAGCCGTGTGTTCGTCAGAACCATTCATCAGGCCTTTTGAAGGGCTGAAGCCTGACGAGAAAAAGAATTTCCTTAGTGAAGCCAGATCTGCTTCCGCTAAATACACGTCTCATGAGGAAAACGGTATAAATATAGCCGCAGCTGATAACCGTGTGGAAATTGAAAACAGTACAGAGGAAATTAATAAAAGGAAAACACCTGTGTTAGGTACAGCCTGCTTTGTTACCGGAACATTCGGTTTTTTCTGCGCATCCGAGGCTGTAAAGGAAATATTAAAAAATAAACCGCCATCGGGCAGAAATTAATGTTTTCTTGTATTGTATGTAATGGATTCAGTATTAAATCTGATTATGGATTGCCGCAGGGATCAGCTGTTTGTTTTTCAGAAATCCTGATTTTATTTAACCGATAGAACCTTAATGTTTTAAGGAAATGTTTATGACAACAGAAGAAATCAAAAGGTATTCAAGGCAGACAGCCGTAGCTGAAATAGGAGAGACAGGCCAGAAATGTTTGTCTGGGGCTCGTGTGTTCATAGCCGGTATAGGGGGGCTTGGCGGGCTTGTGTCTGCGGAACTCGCCGGAGCAGGAGTGGGGGAGATAGCTTTCGCTGACTGTGGTCCTGTTGAAATATCCAATCTTCACCGCCAGATGCTTTACCGCACTCCGGATGTAGGAAAACTAAAAACGGATATCGCTGCTGAAACACTGAGGGCCCTGAATCCTCACGTCAGAATAACTCCGTATGAACAGTTTCTGGACGAAGCAGCGATGAGAAAAATTTTCAAGGGATTTTCCGTTGTCGTGGACTGCAGCGATAATTTCAGGACGCGTGCCGCTATAAACCGCATCTGCGAAGAATTGAAAATTCCATGTGTTTACGGCGCTGTTTATGCCTTTGAAGGTCAGGCATCAGTATTTATGCACGACGGTAAAACCCCATGTCTTGAGTGTCTTTTCCCTGATATAGGCAGTTGTGCTGACACAAAGTGCACTGAGAATGGTGTAGTTGGCCCCTGTGCCTCGATGATAGCCTCTGTTCAGGCAGCAGAGGCAATGAAAATCATAATGGGGCTGCCTTCTCTTGCCGGCAGGGTGCTTATGGCTGATATGCTTAATAATAATTTTACAGTAATTCCTTTAAGAAAAAGAGAAAGATGTTCCATATGTATAGGAAAATAAAAAACAGACCGGCGTTATTTAACCAGGACTGTATGTTTCACGACGGAAATATTGGAAAGCATACCATATCACTTGACAAAGTTCATAGAACAGTGATAGAATAAATGAGTCGCCTTTAAGGCGGCACGGTTCTTTATCAGGAAGCAAAAATATTCCCGGCCCTCTGTGAAACACAAAAGGTGTTGACATGGCGCGGAAGATTCTGATAGAATATA
>CACZRG010000007.1 GCA_902783485.1 uncultured Elusimicrobium sp. | reverse complement strand
CCTTGAATGCCATGGCACCGGCAATCTTGAACGCCATTTCAGAAGAGTCTACTTCATGGAATGAACCATCGAACAGTGTCACTTTAACGTCCACGACAGGGAATCCGGCCTGAATACCGCCGTCAAGAGCCTCGCGTATACCTTTTTCAACAGCCGGGATGAATTCCTTGGGAATACGGCCCTGCTTGATGGCATCGACGAATTCGAAACCTTTTCCAGCTTCCTGAGGCTCAACCTTGATCCATACATGACCATACTGTCCATGACCGCCGGACTGACGTATGAATTTGCCTTCCTGTTCAACAGCTTTGCGTATGGATTCACGGAAAGCCACCTGCGGAGCGCCTACATTCGCCTGCACATGGAACTCACGGCGGAGACGGTCCACAAGAATATCAAGGTGAAGTTCGCCCATACCTGAAATAATTGTCTGGCCGGTTTCTTCATCAGTACGGATACGGAATGTCTGATCCTCTTCTGCAAGACGTCCCAGAGCCATTGACATTTTTTCGCTGTCATCCTTGGATTTCGGCTCAATTGCAATGGATATAACAGGCTCCGCGAAATTGATTCCCTCAAGAACAAGCTGATGTCCGGGGGCACAGATTGTTTCACCGACGGTAGCGTTCTTCACAGCTACGGTTGCAGCTATATCGCCAGCAGAAATCTCCGAAATTTCCTCGCGTTTGTTGGCCTGCATTCTTATAATACGGCCTATGCGCTCTGTTGTCTTCTTCTTGGCAAAATATACAGTGTCTCCCGGTTTAAGTGTTCCTGAATAAACACGGAAGAATGTAAGTTTTCCGACATACGGATCTACCTGAATCTTGAACATAAGGGCAGCGAAGGGCTCATTTGCGTCAGCCTTGCGCACAACCTCATTGCCGTGTTCGTCATGACCAACTGTATCCGGAATATCAAGCGGGGAAGGAAGATAGTCAACCATTGCATCAAGCATGGGCTGCACACCTTTGTTCTTGTATGATGATCCACAGGTGACAGGGAAGAATTTGCAGGCTATTGTAGCACGGCGTATGGCTTCGTGAAGTTCCTTCTCGGATATTTCCTCACCGCCGATGAATTTCTCCATAATTGCGTCATCGACATCTGCCAGTTTCTCGATCATGTTCTCACGATATTTCTTAGCCTGATCAAGAAGGTCAGCCGGTATTTCCTCATCATGGAACTCGGCTCCAAGATGTTCTCCGCTCCACACTACAGCCTTCATGCGGATAAGGTCCACAAGACCTTTGAATGTCTGTGTGACACCGATAGGAATCTGTATAGGGGCAGCGTTTGCGCCAAGTTTTTCGACAATAGAATTGGCGGACATGAAGAAATCAGCGCCGATGCGGTCCATTTTATTAATATAGGCGATTCGCGGAACGTGATAGCGGTCCGCCTGGCGCCACACTGTTTCAGACTGCGGTTCCACACCCTGCACACCGTCAAAAACCGTTACAGCTCCGTCAAGCACACGGAGAGAACGTTCCACTTCGGCTGTGAAGTCCACGTGTCCGGGGGTATCAATTATATTGATTGCGTAACCTTTCCAGCTGGTGGAAATAGCGGCTGCGGTAATAGTAATTCCGCGCTCGCGCTCCTGCTCCATCCAGTCTGTTGTAGCGGCGCCGTCATGCACTTCACCAATTTTATGTGATTTGCCAGTGTAGTACAGAATACGTTCGCTTGTTGTCGTCTTGCCGGCATCGATATGCGCTATGATTCCGACATTGCGTAGTTTATGTAAGTCAAATGCTGCCATGATTTCCTTTTTCTCTTTATAAATTTTTTATACCGGGCACCCCATAAAAATATGGAATGCCCGGTTTTTCAGCTGCAATAAGTATCTCTTATTAGAAGCGGAAGTGGGCAAAAGCGCGATTGGCTTCAGCCATTCTGTGAGTATCTTCGCGTTTCTTGATAGCAGACCCTTCTTTCTTGTAGGCAAGAAGAAGTTCTTCTGCAAGCTGTTCTGCCATCGGGCGGCCTTTGCGGGCACGTGCCGCGGCAAGAATCCAGCGCATCGCGAGAGTGGTGGAACGTGTTTCCTTCACTTCTATCGGGATCTGATAGTTGGCACCACCGACACGGCGGGCTTTTACTTCCACCAGAGGACGCACATTATTAATTGCTTTTGTCAGAACATCCAGTGAATTTTCTTTTGTCTTCTCAGCAAGAATATCCATGGCCTCATAGAGTATTCTCTCGCCAACGGTTTTCTTGCCATCGAAATTCATTCTGTTAACGAAGCGTGAAACCAGCACTGAATTATATTTATAATCCGGAGCGGGAGCTTCTCTTCTGTCACGAGGTCTTAAACCTTTTCTAGGCATAATTGTTTATTTCCTGTCCTTACTTATTTTTTCGCAGGGGCTTTTCCGCCCTTAGGGCGTTTTGCTCCATAGAGTGAGCGGCTCTGCATACGGCCTTCCACACCGGAAGCGTCAAGTGCGCCGCGGATGATATGGTAGCGGACGCCAGGAAGATCTTTCACACGGCCGCCGCGGACCATAACTATTGAATGCTCCTGAAGATTGTGACCTTCACCGGGTATATAGGCGGTCACTTCCACCTTGGAAGTGAGTTTCACACGTGCAACTTTGCGAAGAGCCGAATTAGGCTTCTTGGGTGTTGTGGTATAAACACGTGTGCAGACGCCGCGGCGCTGCGGGCACGACATCAGGGCGGGAGCCTTGCTGAAAGTCTTCAGAGGTTTTCTCCCATGTCTGATTAATTGATTTATTGTAGCCATAAAACTTTAATTTTACTCCTGTTTACTTTCTCCGGACGAAGAATTTCTTTTCTTTACAGCCTCCGCCAGAGTACGGGTCGCATAACCGCTGCCCGCAGGTACCAGATGTCCTATTATAACATTTTCCTTGAGGCCCGTCAAATAGTCCGTCTTGCTGGTTGTAGCCGCATCCGTAAGGACTCTTGTGGTTTCCTGGAAGCTGGCAGCCGAGATAAATGACTCAGAAGCAAGAGAGGCTTTTGAAATTCCAAGCAGGACCGGTTCAGCCTGGGCCGGGGTTTTCCCCATTTCGCGCGCCGCATCATTTTCCTTGCGGAATGTGCCACGGTGCACAATTTCGCCTTTCAGAAGCTTTGTCTCACCAGGATCAATGATTCTTACATTGCTAAGCATCTGCCTGACAATGATTTCTATGTATTTGTCATGAATTTTAACATCCTGTGAGCGGTAAACTTCCTGAATTGCATTGACAATATGATTCTGGACTTCCCTCACGCCTTTTACGGAAAGCAGATCCTGCATATCAACGGAACCGTCTGTAAGGGATTCTCCGGCTGTCACGCGGTCCCCTTCGTAAACAACAATACGTTTTCCAAAAGGAATCGGATATGATTCCGTCTGCATGGTTTCCTCGTTCTTTACCGTAACCTCCTGCAGTCCCTTGGGTGTTGTTCCCATTGAGACAATACCGTCAATTCTGGATATTATGGCAGCGTTCTTGGGTTTGCGTACCTCGAAAAGTTCGGCAATACGCGGCAGACCGCTCGTAATATCCTTCGTCTTTGATGTGTCACGGCTCTGTGTGGCGATAATATCACCGCAGTGTACTTCCGCTCCATCATCTATTCTGAGAACCGTATCTACGGCAAGGGTAAGCGTCTCAAGTATCTCATTGCCGGCACCACGTATAATAATACGCGGGCTGCGTTTTGCTCCTCTCTGCTGTATAATGGTGGATTCAACTATACCTGTTGCTTTATCACGTTTGCGGAGCAGCGTGACACCTTCCTTGATATCCACAAACTCGGCTGTTCCCGTATGTTCGGTTATAACCTTGTTTGTCTGCGGATCCCACTGTGCTATAAGGTCACCCTTGGCGACTTTCGCACCGTCCTTTACAATTATGCTGGAGCCGTACATTATTTCCTGCTCATCAGCAGGGAATTTCTTTGGGTCCGGATATGTTACGGTAACAACAGCATTTCTGCTAACGCAGATATCGGTACCGGCACTGTCCCTGATGGTCCTTACATTTTTGAAAGACACTTTTCCTTCTGTCTTTGCACGAAGCTCGGTTTTGGCAAGAACATTCTGTGCGGAACCTCCTGAATGGAAGGTTCTGAGTGTAAGCTGTGTACCAGGTTCACCGATTGACTGGGCCGCAATGATTCCGACAGCCTCGCCAGGTTCAACCAGATATCCGGTGGCAAGATTCTGTCCGTAACATTTAGCGCAGATTCCATGATCAAGTTCGCAGGTAAGAATGCTGCGGACAAGCACAGATGAAATCTTTGCCTTCTCAACAGCTTCCGCCTGTCTGGCAAGTATAATCTCACCCTTCTTTATGGAAATATCATTGCCCTTTTCGTCTTTCAGCTCAATATCCTCAAGAGCCGTGCGGCCAACAATGCGGTCGGAAAGCGGTTCCAGCATCTTGTCATCACTGTAAAGAGCCTTCATTTCCACACCATTCTCAGTACCACAGTCATACTCACTGATTACAGTGTTGTGACCGGCATCTATGAGACGGCGGGTAAGATATCCTGCTTCAGATGTCTTAAGAGCCGTATCGGAAAGACCCTTACGGCCACCATGTGTGGAAATAAAATATTCAAGAACGGTCTGTCCTTCACGGAAGTTAGCAAGAATCGGGTTTTCTATAACAGAACTGCCGCTTTCGTCAAGCTTCTTCTGCGGTTTCTGCATCTGACCACGCATACAAAGCAGCTGTTTTACCTGGTTGAGGTTACCACGTGCGCCTGAATCAAGCATCATATAGACAGAATTGAAACGCTGCTCACCCTCGACATAAGGTTTGTTTTCCTGCTGTTTAAGCACCTTGATCATGTCGCTGGCAAGTCTGTCACCTGTACTGGTCCAGATGCTGCTGATTTTGCTGGAGCGTTCCTTTTCGGACATTACACCTTCTTCCATCTGCTCCTTTATGAGAGCTACTTCCTTCTGTGCCTGGGCTATCAGCTTAGGCTTGCTCTCCGGTATAAGCATATCTGCAATGGAAATGGAAAGACCAGAAAGAGTGCAGTAGTGGAAACCAAGATTCATTATCTTGTCCAGAAGAACCACGGTTTCATGATGTCCCACTTCCGGATTTGTGAACGATTCGTAAACAAGCCCGGAAAGGTCTTTCTTGCTCATGGGCTTGTTATAATTTCTCCAGTTGATTTTCGGAGGAAGCGTTCCGAAGAAAATAAGACGGCCTATGCTTACGCAGTCCTTCCATTCCGAAACCGGCTTCCATGTTCCTTTTTCCTTGTCGAAGTCCTCGGAAGCAGAACTTATATCGTTCATGCCACGCACTTTTATTCTGGCATGAAGATCAACCTTGCCGTACTGATGTGCAGAAATGGCATCCTCACGGTCGCAGAATATAAGTCCCTCGCCTTTTTCTCCAGGCTTGAATCTTGTGATATAGTTTATTCCCAGAACCATGTCGTTTGACGGAGTGGCAACCGGGCGTCCGCTCGCTGGCGACAATATATTATTTGTCGCCATCATGAGCATACGGGCTTCCATCTGTGCCTCCTGCGATATGGGCACATGAACAGCCATCTGGTCACCGTCGAAGTCAGCATTGAAAGCTGCGCAGGTAAGCGGATGCAGCTGAATGGCAAGACCCTCGATAAGTATAGGCTCGAAAGCCTGAATACCCAGACGGTGAAGCGTTGGGGCACGGTTGAGCATGACAGGATGCTTTTTGGTTACCTGTTCAAGTATATCCCAGATCTCCGGATCATTCAGATCCTCCATTCTCTTTTTGGCCGTCTTCATCGTTGTGCTTTCTTTCTTGATGAGTTCGGCAAGAATGAAAGGCTTGAACAGCTCGCGGGCCATTGTCTTTGGCAGACCGCACTGATTCAGTTTAAGATTAGGACCGACGACAATTACTGAACGGCCGGAATAGTCAACACGCTTTCCTAACAGATTCTGACGGAAACGGCCCTGCTTTCCCTTGAGTGTGTCTGAAATAGACTTAAGGGCTCTGCTGCCCCCCGGACCAAGTACAACCTTGCCACGTGCTCCGTTCTCAATAAGGGCATCCACAGCTTCCTGCAGAAGACGTTTCTCATTGTAAATCATCACCTGTGGTGCACGGAGCGCTTCAATATGCTTTAGCCGGTTGTTGCGGTTTATAATACGGCGGTACAGATCGTTGAGATCTGAAGAGGCGAAACGTCCCCCGTCAAGATGAACAAGCGGGCGGAGATCCGGAGGCAATACCGGAAGTACCGTAAGTACCATCCACTCCGGCCGGTTGTTGCTGTGCAGGAAACCTTCAAGAATTTTCATGCGTTTTACCGCTTTTGTACGGTCCGCATCATTCTTTATTGTTGAAATCTCTTTTTCTATTTTTGCCATTTCGGCTTTGAGATCTATGCTCTCAAGCAGGGTGCGTATGGCGGCAGCACCTATACCCACCTTAATGCGTGGGAATTTCTTCCGTGCTTCAGAAAGTTCCTTCTCATTCAGTACACGGCAACGGGTATACTCTATACGGCCCGTTACCGGGTCACGGGTATCCTCAAGCACTACATGCGCGGCATAATAGACCACTTTTTCGAGGTCTGTAGGACGCATATTCAGTATAATGCCGATTCTGGACGGATTCTTGCGGAGGAACCACACATGGGCTATAGGGCAGGCAAGCTCTATATGTCCCATGCGCTCACGACGTACCCGTGAATCTGTCACTTCTACTCCGCAGCGGTCACATACCACTCCCTTGAATTTTGCCCAGCGGTATTTTCCGCAGGAACATTCGTTATCCTTCTGCGGACCGAAAATTCTCTCGCAGAGCAGGCCATCACGTTCTGGCTTGAGCGTTCTGTAATTAATTGTTTCAGGTTTCTTCACCTCACCGTATGACCAGGAAAGAATTTTCTCCGGGCTGGCGATGGAAATCTTAATGGCATCAAAATTGGAATAATTAAGTTCTTTGGCGCGTTTTCTGGTCCTGGCACCTGATATGCCGAAAAATTCGCTGGCATTAGATTCTATATCCATGATAATTGGTTTCTCCTGCTTTCTGTTGCTCTCGGAACTTCACTGCCGGCGCCCTTTTTCCAGGGCGCCGGCGTAAGATCAGGCTTTCGCCTCCACTTCTTTCACCGCTGGCACACGGGCTTCTTCAGCCGCGCCATCCTCTTTCTGAGGTTTGGTGGAGAAGAGCTCAACTTCAAGTCCCAGCGCCTGAAGTTCTTTTACAAGAACCTTGAACGATTCAGGCACTCCGGGCTGCGGAGGGAAGTCTCCCTTTATAATGGCTTCATACATTTTGTTACGTCCGGTAAAATCATCAGATTTAACCGTAAGCATTTCCTGCAGCGTATAAGCTGCTCCGTATCCTTCAAGAGCCCACACTTCCATTTCACCGAAGCGCTGACCTCCGAAGAGTGCCTTTCCGCCGAGAGGCTGCCTTGTTATAAGGCTGTAAGGCCCTATTGAACGCGCGTGGACCTTGTCTTCCACCAGGTGGCACAGTTTCAGAATATATATATAGCCTATCGTTATTTTTTCATCAAAAGGATTGCCTGTGCGTCCGTCATACAGCGTGATACGGCAGTAATCATCGGGCAGATATTCCTCTGGCACACCTTTGCCGCGCAGTGTATCCTTCGCAAGCTGAATCATCTGTATGACTCCGGGCTTGGGAGCCGAGGGATTCTCTACATCCTTAAGAATATCATCAATGGTTATTTCACCACGCTTCTTGCCGTGCTTTTCCTGCCAGTATGCCCAGTATGTCTTGTTATCCTCGACAGCGCTGTCGAATACCGGGTTAATCATCTGGGTATTCAGCTGCTTTCCGGCCCATCCGAGCATGGTTTCAAGTATCTGTCCGATATTCATACGGGACGGGACACCCAGAGGAGAAAGAACTATATCCATGGGAGTGCCGTCCGGCATATAAGGCATATCCTCACGAGGAAGAATGCGGGCCACAATACCCTTGTTTCCGTGGCGGCCTGAAAGTTTGTCTCCAACCTGCAGACGGCGTCTGAGTGCAATATAAACCTTTACAGCCTTGTTCACGGACACTGAAAGTTCGCCACTGTTACGCAGCATTTCCTTCTCATGCTCGCAGCGTTCCCTGATTGTGCGTGCCATCTGCTCGCAGAATTCAGCCGTATTCTTGCCTTCAAGTTTTGTCTGTTTGCGGAATGCCTCAAGAGCGGCAAGCTCCTGTTTCATATCCTCTTCAAGTTCTCTCTTGCGTTTTTCCTCTTCGGAACGTGTAAGTTTCTCACGGCGGACAAATACCCTGGTACCAATTACCTTGCCTTTTGTTCCCGGAGGAACTTTAAGAGAACTGTCCGTCACTTCGTCTGCTTTCTTGCCGAATATAACTTTAAGCAGGCGTTCTTCCGGAGTAAGCTGCTGTTCACCTTTGGGTGACACCTTGCATACAAGAATATCGCCTGGGCCAACCATTGTAGACGGAATAACTATGCCGTCGGAGTCTATATTCGCAAGGGCTTCCTGACCGACATTTGGAATATCTTTTGTTATTTCGTCCGGTCCGAGCTTTCCTTCACGCGCCTCAGTCTCATATTCCTCTATAAAAATGGAAGTAAGAGCATCTTCTTCTACAATTTTCTCTGATACAAGAATGGCGTCTTCGTAGTTGAAGCCTTCCCAGCTCATGAACGCGACAAGAAGATTGCGTCCCAGGGCCAGCTGACCATGATCTGTTGACGGACCGTCGGCAATAACATCTCCGGCCTTAACCTTCTGACCACTGTACACCAGAGGACGCTGATTGACGCAGGTATTGTTGTTGGAACGGCGGTATTTGATGAGATTGTAAATATCCGGTATTTTGCTGCCTTCAGGACGTATGGCTATCATTTCGGCAGAGGTATACACAACCTCACCTGTCGTATGAGAGGTAACGCATGAACGGCTGTCACGTGCCACATATTTTTCCATACCGGTAGCGACAATGGGAGCCTCCGGCATAAGAAGCGGCACAGCCTGACGCTGCATGTTAGAACCCATAAGCGCACGGTTCGCATCATCATTTGCAAGGAAAGGAATAAGAGCGGCAGATATTGACACAACCTGCTGCGGGGATATATCCATGTATTCCACATCATTGGCGGAAACGAAGATGTAATCGTCTTTCTTGCGGCCATACACCTCTTTGTCAGCAATCTTGTTATTGACAACGGGAGTATTGGCCTGCGCCACAAATTTATCGTCTTCTATGTAGGCGTTGAGATATTTAATCTCGTTTGTTACCTTACCCTTCTTCACCATCCTGTAAGGAGTCTCTATAAGGCCGTACTGGTTTACCTTGGCATAGGAAGCCAGGGACACAATAAGACCTATGTTTGCACCTTCAGGTGTTTCAATAGGGCACACGCGGCCATAATGCGTATAATGCACGTCACGTACTTCAAATCCGGCACGCTTTCTGTTAAGACCTCCGGGGCCGAGAGCAGAAAGACGGCGTTTGTGCGTAAGTTCAGCCAGAGGATTGATCTGATCCATGAACTGTGAAAGCTGGCTTACACCAAAGAACTTGCGTATCATGCTTGAGACAGGTGCAGCGTTTATGAGAGTACGGGGGGTCTGTCCTTTTCCTTCATCTTTGCCCATGCGGTCGCGTACGGCCTTGGCTACCTGAACCAGTGAAATACGTATCTGGTTTTCAAGAAGTTCACCAACGGAGCGCACACGTCTGTTTCCAAGATGGTCTATATCATCTACCTTAAATTCATACTTCTGACCATCGTATTCTACAGTTTTTCCTTCGGCATCCTGCAGAACCTGAATACCACTGTTGAGTGAAAGCAGATACTTGATTGTAACTATAAGATCTTCAAGGCAGACATTGCGGAGTCTGTCTGAAGGAATGTGAAAACGTGAATTGGAAGCGGCAAGCTCTTTGTAAAGAGGCATAAGCTTGCGAAGGGCTTTATAACGGCCGACTATTGAGAAATCATAGCGGCGAAGGCTCTTGAACAGTATGCTGTCAAGGTAATTTTCAGCCTGCTCGGGAACTATAAAATCCTGGGCACGCATTTTTCTATAAATTTCAAGACGCGCGTCCGAGGCTGTCATCGCGGTCTTTCCCTTTGTCTCCCTGAGAGCGAGAATGATACCGGGATTGTCCTCCACCGGGTTTCCTTTTATCACGCGTATTTTCTTTATTCCACGTGATATGAGCAGCTTGAAGACATCTTCATCAACAGGTGTAGCGAATTTTTCCTCAAGATTCCAGATCACCTCGCCAGTTGACTTATCAAAAATATCTTCTATTGCATAACGGCCTATAACATTTACGGAATTTTCCGGAGTGACCTCAACTTCCTCACCTTCATAGAAGGTCTGAAGAATTTCAGTATTGGTTTCCAGACCAGCTGCCTTGAGGAGGGTGGTTACAAGGAATTTTTTCTTACGGTCCAGACGAACCCACAGAACATTGTCTGTGTCAAATTCAAAATCTATCCACGCACCGCGATATGGAATAATGCGGGCGAAGAAAAGCGGCTTACCGAGATTTGACTGTTTCTTTTCCTCATCATTCTCGAAAATAATACCAGGAGAGCGGTGAAGCTGGCTTACCACAATGCGCTCAGCTCCATTGAAGATGAACGAGCCGGTTTTCGTCATAACAGGCAGTTCGCAAAGCATTACATCCTGGTCAATGATATGTTTAAGTTTTCCGCTTGGTTCACGGGAACTGAGCGAGAGATATGCTCTGAGAGGCGCGGAATATGTACCGCTACGCGCGATGGCTTCCGCTTCGCTTGTATATTTGGGTTCACCTATTTCATAGCGGATAAAATCCATTACATAAGTGCCATCTGCGGACTCAATAGGAAATGTGTCAAGGAAGGCAGCCTGAAGTCCCTGTAGTTCCCTTTCCTCGGGCTTCTTGTCAAGCTGAAGAAAATCTTCAAAAGACTTGGTCTGCATACTGAGCAGATCGGGAATTTCAAGTATCTGCCCGATCTTTGAGAAATTTAGCTGTTTCATCTTCGCCTCGTTTCAGGATTTGAAATTGTCAAATCATACAAACAACTATATCCCTGCCGCATATGTTTCAATGCAGAGGGATAAAAAAAACAGTGAGCACCTTGTTTTTGCGACGCACTGTCAGTATTTTTTCTGGAATCTTAAAAAAACTTACTCCCCACCGTGCTTTTTGTCACGGCAGGGAGTAAAATCGCCGCTGATTTATTTCAGTTCAACGACAGCGCCGGCAGTCTCAAGTTTCTTCTTGAGCTCCTCGGCATCTTTCTTCTCGATGTTCTCTTTAATGTTCTTCGGAGCGCCTTCAACCATTTCCTTGGATTCTTTCAGTCCAAGACCAGTTACTTCGCGCACAACCTTAATAACACCGATCTTTTTGCCAGGTTCTGTAAGACCTTTCAGAACGACTGTGAATTCAGTCTTCTCTTCGACAGCAGCTGCGCCAGGAGCGGCGGCCACGGCAACAGCGGTGGGAGCTGCCTTTACACCGAATTTCTCTTCGATGCCTTTAACGAGATCGGCAAGTTCCATAATGGTATATTCGGAAATTGCATTGATTATTTCATCTTTGGTTAATTTAGCCATTTATCTTATCTTCCTTTCCCTTATCGGGTTTTTAGTAGCCCGTCGTCGTAATGACCGGCGGTTTATCCCTGTCCTGCGGGACTACCGGGATTAAGCACAAAATATTTTACCATAATTTGTGCCTTTACTGCAAAATCAGTATTTAAATGTACTTCGCAGAAAGCGTGGTGCTTAATTTATTTGTAATCAGGCCTGTTCAGCTGCGGGCTGTGCAGGTGTATTTTCCTGCTTTTCCTTAAGGTCCTTAAGGCTGTCAAGGACGTAGCGTATCTGTGCGATTGCGGAATAGAGGGAACCGGCGAGCTGGCCGAGGACCTCCGGTCTTGAGCCGACCTTCGAGAGCTTCTCCATGTCCTCCGGCGAGAGCCACTGGCCGTCACTGAAGCCGCCCTTCCAGGCAATGCCCGGGTGGTCCTTG
>CACZRG010000006.1 GCA_902783485.1 uncultured Elusimicrobium sp. | reverse complement strand
AGGCATAACAGTAATGCTTTATGCCCCTACAAAAGTCATAAACGACCCTGAATATCTTAAAAGTGTACTGGGAAAAACCGTAAGCATGGCTTATGTTGACTTCTGCGCACCGAAAAACCCGGAGTGCCACCGCTGATGTACCGCTTTGCAGTCGCGCAGCTTTTCTGTATTGCAGCAGCAGTGGCGCTGTTTTATTTCCGTCTCTGGAAAAATTACGGACCGGAAGCGGTAAGCACTGATTTTTTTATCTATCTTCTTCAGAAAAATCTGCTTTTTCCTGTAATAAAAACCAGTCTGCTTTATGTTTTTCCACCTTCCCTGTTTCTTTATATCATAACTGCCACAGGTAAGGAAAAGGCAACGCGTATATACTGTTTTACCCTTACTGCCTGTGCGAATTTTCTTTTTATAATTCTTTTCCTGAACCTTGCGGACAGGGCTGTAGCCGGCGGGAACATAGCCGTACCGTATTTTACTACGGTTTCTGATAACATAAAGCAGGACAATGCGGGCAGACAGGTGGCACCAGAAACAGACAACAGTTCTGGTGATAGAAAGAGCGGAATTATTCAGGACAGCAGTATCAGTGAGGATAATAAAAAAATATCAGGGGAAGGGACTGATACCGGTGCCGGGACAGCAGTCAGCACACAGACAGTATCAATATCTGAAATACAGCCTGAAACACCGGATATAAACGAAGACGGTATTCCGGGAAAGATAACCCCCGGAATGCCTGCCTCCGGGCAGACACAGCAGGAAACAAAAAAACATGAAAAAAAGCCGAAAACACTGCCACGGGACAGAACCTTTTTCGGCAGGAATTATGTTCCGGCCTCAAAGGATATTATAGAACCACCGGCAAAAAAGAAAAACATAATACTTATTTTCATGGAAAGCATGGAACAGACCTTTTCTGAAGGAAAGCTATGCGGAGCCAATTTAATTCCTTTTCTTTCAGAAACCGCTTCTGACAATATCACCTTCTCAAATTATACGGATGGATACGCAACAAACTGGACGCAGGCCGCACTTGTGGCGGCAACTTCAGGTCTTCCCTCTTCATATCTTACAGCAAAAGCAGACAGAAAAAAAGATGTAAATTCCGCCGCCGAGGAGATAGATGACTGGCTTAACGGCGTTTATACCCTCGGGGAAATACTGGAGGACAACGGCTACGCCAGGCTTTTTGTACAGGGAGGAAGCCTTGCCTTCTCCGGCGCAAAGAATTATCTTGAGGCACATGGATTCAGGGACTGTGCTTTCGGCGCGGACGAACTTAAGGAATACAGGAAAAAGCGCACATCATGGGGTATAGCGGACCGGGATATTTATCCGGTATTCGAGGACAAATTATCAAAAATATCAAAAAAACAGCCTTTTTTTGCCGTACTTACAACAATAGACACACATCATTACAATGTACCAAAAGACACACCAAAGGTTTTTGACATGCGTTCCAAGGATGTCATTTACAATGCAGATTCCATGATGAAGGATTTCCTGAACCGTTTCTATCTGCAGAATTATTCAAAAGACACCGTTCTTATCATTGTCGGCGATCATCTGCGAATGGCCGGTGGTCCAAAAAGCGGCTCCGGTTTTCTTAAGGAAATTCCTAAAGAACAGAGAAGAATATACAATGCTTTTATAAATTCCTCCCGCGATGAACTGCCTCTTAACCTGCAGCGTACTTTCACGCAGATAGACCTTTTTCCAACAATACTTGAGGCGGCCGGTTTTAATATAAAAGGGCACAGACTGGGGCTTGGAACCTCTGTTTTCTCCGAAGAAAAAACACTTGCCGAACAGTACGGACAGGATGAACTTAAAAAGAAACTTCGCAGAAACAGCCCACTTTACGGCGCCCTGTGGGAATAATACGCCGTACGCAGCAATATAACATCTGCCGGATATGGATTTTAAAATGTTCCAACCGTTACTTCAACACTGCAGCGGCACGGATGTCCGCACACATGACATACATAGTTTTCACGTCCGGGAGCTTCGCTGTAGAAATTCCTGACAGTCCCGTATACTTTCAGTGTTTTCCACGGATATTTGCGCACAAGCCCCCACGCAGGTTTCCAGCCCGTTGACCGTACCCATATTTCCATAAGTACACAATTTACACCTTTTTCCTTAAGCCGGTCTGCTGTTTTTGAAAACAGCTCCAGCCCAAGTCCGCGACGCATGGATTTTTCATCTGTAACAACTATTACGGAACTCCATATTTTCCCGCTGCCGGCGTCCCTGCGGATAATATCAAAATAATCATTGCGTTCTTCAGTAAAATGCAGTCCCTCGCGGAAAAGAGTGAAACCGGCAAGTTTACCTTCTTCCGTTTCCGCTACAAAACCGAGAGAGCTTCCGTACGCAGTTCCTTCAAGGCAGTACCTTAAATATGAAAGGAACTCCTCATCGTCGACATAAACTTTTACAAGACGGCTTATTTCTGCGGAATCGGAAGGCAAAGCCTCCCTGTATTTTAACAGCGTACTGCTCATTTTGAAAGATAAGGTTTGAAAAGACGGTATTTTTCCTCAAGACAGGCTATGTCTTCAGGCGATATGTAATTTGTGCGGAGATCGTGATCAAGACTTTTTGTCTGTTCAAAACCACGCACAAAAGCCTCAAAAATCTTAACTGTTTCAGTGTTTTTTATCCACAGGCGTGCAAGCATTGCCGCCAGCGCCGTATGCGGGTTCTTCCTTTTTGAGGAAGCGGCAAGGCTGAAAAATTCCGTATGCAGAAAATGTGATTGTGAAATCGCCTTGAGCGTGAAGAAAATCTGCGTTGTAAGGCGGGATACGGAAAATACTTCCTCTTCATTCATTTTATCAGTGGCAGTGACAAAATATGGATAATCAGGGCTTACCTTTATGCCCCGGGCAGTGCAGCGGTCATACAGTTCCGTACCGGGTATTATACGCAGATGATTAACCGAAACATTTGCGCGTGTTGAGATAGCCCAATCCAGGGTTGCCCAATAGCTTTCCTGCGTATCACCTGGCAGAAAAGCTATAAGTCCCAGATAAATACTGGCACGCGGGGCAAGCTGCTGCAGATGCGCCACATTATATTTTATTTTCTCCGGATCAGGCAGACGGTGACATGTTGTTAGTACAGAAGGATTCAGCGACTGTATTCCGACTTCAACATCGAAATATTCACAGTCCGAAAGCCGGACCACGCTGTCATGCGAAAGCGTGGATACATTCACATAAAAAAGCACTCGTATCTTTCTTTCCTCCGCCAGTTTTTTCAGCAGAGGCAGTACTTTTTCACCTAACGGAACATTCTCATACATGTCCGCCACGGTTACGAGTATCTCTTTCAGATGCGGTGCATGATCCGCGATATAATTTATCTCATCGCGTATTCTTTCAAATGAAAAATATCTCAGCGGACTTTCGTGAATAGCGCAATAGGAACAGTTCTGGCTGCATCCTCTGGCCATTATTATCTCTACCGATTTTACTTCGGAGAGATCGAAAACTCCGCTGAGATAAGGGGACGGTAAATCGTCCAGGTTATTTACAGTGCGGGTACTGCTGTTTTTTTGCTGCCGGTCAGACATAACATATTGGAAAATTCAGGAATTTCCTCCCGGTTTTCAGCATAAGCCACGATAAGAGCCTCAAGCGGATATTCCGCCTCACCGTGAATGATATAATCAACAGCTTTTGACTTTTCGGCCGCATCGCGCTGTAATCTGTTACGTGGATTCTCCGCACATATTACTACGGGAATATTCTTCCAGGCCTTAACCTCTTTGCAGAGAGCTATGAGTTCATCAGTATTCCAGTCCTCATGCGGCGTGAAAGTAATCATATCCGGATTCTCGGCCTTTATGGCTGGCAGAGTTCCGTTGAAGGATTTAAGCAGCTTGGGGGAAATGATCGACATACAGGCTGTATCCTTGACCGCAGACTTAGACTCTATGAAAGTCTTGAGGTATCCAACCCATATCGGGAGTTTTCCCGGGTCTGATGTTCCTACGGCAAGCACCTTGAATTTTTTCTGTTCCATAAAATAGTCCTTATGTTATTTCAGATTATCCGAATATACAGTTATTATAATTATACACGATAAAAGCAGATACTTCAAGGAATGAAAGTAAGAACAGTTCAATCTTGAACGGAATTTGCTTTAATTACTCAATACTTAACAGCAGAAGATGAATTGTGTTTTTTTGCCTTTTTGCGTGCGCTCTGAACAGCCTGTCTCTTCTTTACGGTTTCCAGATTTTTAAGTGCGGTCTTTATCTGGCTTACAGTCTCCGGTGTATCACCAGTCATATAAACCTTAACCGAAGCACCTTCCACATAATAGAAATAAACATTGCTGAAATCAGCATTAAAACATCTTTTGACTACGGGCAGAATATCCTGCGCAGTCTCAAGGCTTCCCACGCGGCGGCGGTCTCCCGGATCAGGAAGATAGAAGCCGGCTATTTCCTGCAGTGTCAGATTTGCCCTGGAACTTGTACCACGGGCCGTAAAAACGACACCATCTTCCCTCTCCTCATATGAAAGATTTACACCAGGTATTCCTCCGCGGCAGTTGGCTGGTGGAACAAATTTATCTGTCTGTTTCCCTGCAGCCCTGTTTTTACCGGAACTGCCCTGCCTGCCGGATTTTTTTCCGCTTTGTCCAGTAATACTGGCGTGACCTGCACCGCCTTTACGTTTTTTCTTTGTTTTTGCAGGAGGAACTGCTGCAGGTGTTTCCGCTGGTTCTTCCTGCGGACCCGGCGCTGCCGCCTGATCAGATTGCGCTCCGGTTGGGGAAACGGAAGAATTTTCTTCTGCTGCCTGGTTATTTTCTTCCGTATTTAAGGCAGCAGACTCTGCAGGTGTGGCTATTTCAACCCTGTCTGCTTCAACGCCTGCCTCCTCCTGTGCGCAAAGAAAGCATGGCATAATCAGAAAGGCTGAGCAGAAAATCAAAAATTTATTCATAAGACATATCATAGCATTAATTGCCGGAGACTGCATTTCTCCAGCCATCCGCAGCCATATGTATCTGCGAGACTGTTTCCTTTTCACTGCCTGTAAGCGTACCGGCAAGCGCATTTTCATAATTCCATTCCATAACTGCGGCAGAAATATCTCCACCAAAACATTTTTTTACCGTACTCACTATATCATCGGAATATCTGATATTTCTGACACGATGAGCTGTCTTCTCAGGCGGCAGATATTCCTCAGCCATCTGCTGCAGCAGTGCAGAAGCAAGCGGATTTGTCCCCCAGGCATTTATATAAACACCGTTTTTCAGTGTGTAAACCCTGATTTCAACTCCAGGCATACCAGTTGGGCAGCCGTTTTTCTGTCCGGCAACAATCTTAATACCTTTCTTATCAGATTTTGCGCTGTTTTTTGACGAATGAGCATTCTTTTTTTCCTGCTTTGCCGCCTTTTCAGTTTTTTCCCCGTTAACCACATCTGTTTTACTGTTTTTTACGACAGGATCCAGTTTAACGGTTTTCTGCTCCGTGGCACTTCCTGCCACGGCTTCAGCCCTGTCAGTGGTTCCGGCTGACGTCTCCGCCACAACGGACTCCTGCGCAGCCATAACATCAGCAAAGGGTATAACAATAAGAGAAAATAAAAGAACAGTAAAAATCTTTTTCATAAATAACTTTTCCGGTCTCCTGAATGTTTGTCCGTAAAAATTTTACAAACCCTGTTCAGCGCATCTTTAGTCTTAATTTCCTGTAAGCTGTTTTGTTTTCTTATCCTTAAGTTTTACCCAGCCGGCTTCGGCCTTTCTTATTTCTTTTAAAGCATCCTTCGTTTTTGCGTAAAGCGTTATGACTGTTGCGCTTCCGTGCGTATATTTTAGATA
Organism: uncultured Elusimicrobium sp.; assembly: GCA_902783485.1. Lineage (GTDB taxonomy): Bacteria > Elusimicrobiota > Elusimicrobia > Elusimicrobiales > UBA9959 > CACZRG01. The sequence continues at coordinate 26,006 of CACZRG010000006.1, read as the reverse complement.
CACATCTCCCATATCCGCTCCGAGACATTTACGTCCGGACTCTGTGATTTCCCTGCCGAACTGCATTTTCTTAATCTGATTGACCGTGCCGTGCGTAGGGAGATACATATCCAGTATCTTCCATAACGCTATATCACTCACGCCGTCCTGTCCGCGTCCTTCTATACGCACACCATCATCAAACTCCGTGAATGTTATTGTCACCCCGTCCGGTACGAAAGGACAGTTTTTTAGTCCGGTGAGGTATTTTTCACGCTTATCGCAGATCAGTTCGTCCTTTCTCTTTCCGTGAACTGCATTGCTTATGGCCTGTGCCTGCCGGTAATATGCCATCTGTGCCAATCCCAGCATACCGGCGCTTGAAATACCAACATCCATGTTTTCAGTATCCTCATTGATAATAACGCCGCCTGTTTCAAGAAAAGACTGTCTTTTCAGATGCTTCAGTTTTTTTCTGGGAACACTGTCTTTATTATTCCGTTTTTCTTCTATGGCAATTTTCCTGACCGCATTTTTTTTACCAGGTTCTTTTTTTCTTCCGCCATTCTCCGCTTCGTTTATGTATTTGCCTGATTCAGACAAAGAAGAAATTTCCTGCTCAGGAACAACCGGAGCGGGAATTGAAACCGGTTCATTCATTTTTTCGTTCTGGGAATAAACGGCATTGGAGCCGAAGGCCGATGATACCAATATCACTGTCAGAAAGAATATTTTTACAAGGTTTGTTTTTTTCATTCTATCTACAGTGTTTTCAGTTCTTTCAGTCACAATTACGCATGGGAAGTAAAATTTCAGGCTCCGGAATAGTTTTTCCGATGCCATGCCCAGGCATGTTCTATTATTTTCTCAAGTCTGGCATACTGCGGATTCCAGCCGAGTTTATTCTTTATAAGTTCAGATGAACCCACAAGAAAATCGGGATCCCCGGCGCGACGTCCGGCCATTTCAACCGGTATTTTTATACCGGTTACCTTTTCTGCGGCTTTTATTATATCCAGAACCGAGTATCCCTGTCCGTTGCCCAAATTGAAAATAACATTATCACCGCCAGATAACAAATGCTGCAGTGCGAGTCTGTGCGCCTGAGCGAGATCCTCTGTATGTATGTAATCCCGTATACATGTTCCGTCCGGAGTATTGTAATCATTTCCAAATACGGAAATACATGGCCTGCGGCCTGATGCGGCGTCAAGCACTAATGGTATAAGATGTGTTTCCGGATTATGGAGTTCACCTACCTCGCATTCAGGATCCGCACCAGCGGCGTTAAAGTAACGTAACGCCGCGAACTTAAGACCGTATGCAGAGGAATAATCCTTCATGGCCATTTCCATTATCAGCTTGGTACGTCCATAAGGATTTACCGGATTCTGTGGCTGTGTTTCCCTAAGCAGTTCAGGAGGAACCTCACCGTAAGTTGCGCATGTTGACGAAAAAATCAGTTTTTTTATGCCGTATTCCCGCATGGCATCCAGCAGATTTATGGTATTTACTACATTATTGCGGTAATATCTGGCAGGATCCTTCACACTTTCGCCAACGCTTGCAAAAGCAGCAAAATCCATGACGGCTGCTATTTTATACTTTTCAAAACATTTTTCCAGATCCTCATGATTCTTCAGATCACCCTCGAAAAAATCTCCGTAACAGGCAAGCCGACGGAAACCGGTGCTAAGATTATCAAACACAACAGTTTCAAAACCGTTTCTGTTAAGATGTTTGTTTACCTGCGAGCCTATATAGCCCGCTCCACCCACTACAAGAATTTTTTCTGCCATAGTATTACTATTCTATATAAAAGTAATTTACGGCTCAAAATTAACAGAGACAAATGTTATAAAGTTAATTCTATCCAAAGGATTCTTTTATCTGTGTCCCGCAAAAATCTGTCTGATATGCACAAAAACATATATTTTACCGTCGTGTATAAATAATATTGCCGAAAACTGATAAAATATGGTAGAATATATTTATACGCCGACGTAGCTCAGCTGGTAGAGCAACCGCCTTGTAAGCGGTAGGTCGTCAGTTCAAACCTGACCGTCGGCTGTTTCCGGATGGCCTGTTCGTCTAGCGGCCTAGGACGTCGCCCTCTCAAGGCGAAGATCACGGGTTCAAATCCCGTACAGGCCGGAGTAAATTGTATTGATATGGATTACCGGTTGAATACCGGTTTTTTTATTTTCTTTCTGAATCTGACTACGGATTTACAGCCATTTCTGTTTTCCGCCCGTATAACATTGTTTTTTTATTTCCTTTCAATTCAATACATATTGTGCAATTTATATATAATATCCTTATGAAAAACATAAAAAAACTGAATTTATTAACAGTACGTTTTCTTTTCTTATTTGCAATACTCGTCACAGGCCTGACACTTTCCTCCTGTTCAAAAGGCGGAGATCAGAACAATGAGCAGCAGAACTATATACCTGAACCGGCTGCGGGAACTGCTGCCACCCCCGCAGGTGACACTGCATCAGGCCAGAATGCGGCTTCTGACTCCGCTGCCCAGACGGAACAGAATACGCCTGCAACGGAAGGGCAGGCAGGTGATACTAAAGCGGATTCTGCAGCCGCAGCAGCCGGAGACAATGGTCAGGCACAGCCTACGGATTCCACTGAAAATAATGCCACACAACAGCCGGTAAGCCTTAATACTTCTGCCCCCTCTGACACACAGGGCACTGCTGCTACAGCAGGCGGTAATGCCGCAGATGTGAGTTCATCAGGCACACAGAACGCCACTACGGAAGATACCGCAACCGCGGCAACCGCAACAGATAAAGCCGCTGAGGCCTCCGGGGCAGCACAGACATCAGAAGCACAGGCCCCTGTTTCCGTAGTGGCCACTTCAAAATCCCTCACCCCTGCTTTCGGCAGCTGCGACAGCCTTTATCAGTTTATAGACCAGTGCGTGGAATTCAAATGCAGCGTGGCCTCAAGCATGTTAGGCCAGACAATAGACGATACTTTCGAGGTAAAAGGAAACCGCAATGACAAATGCCGTTTCATATCCGGAATTTACATGAAAAAAGCTGACAATTCAGTAATAGAAAATGCCAGCCTCATCTGTAATTTCAATGAGCAGCAGCTCAAGGTTATCTCAGCCTATCTCAAAAATACAGACAATCTTAAAAATGCCACAATAACAGGCATAAATGACGATGGGAAAAGTAATTCAGATAATCCTTTCGTAACTTTTATGGCAACAAATGTCTGCATGAAGGCCTGCAAGAAAAACCAGACAGAGACAGAACTGATAGAACTTGACAGCAAGGGGCATTTCAAGACCAGGAAAGTACGCTGCCCGGCTGAAGACTGACTTTATTCCGGATAAAAAATCATCCAGTCACATACAAACAGAAACTCCCGGTTCTTTTAAGGAACCGGGAGTTTTATTCTGCTGTTTCTGCTTTTCCTTAAATCTGCCGGAAAACAGAAAACAGTTCCGACAGAATTATCAGCCACAGTTACAGTCAGGCCATTTCACCTAAAGTAACCTCTGTCTTAAGTTCAGCGCCGTCTTCCTTTTCCACTATGGCAAGTCCGGCACGGTCAATACAGCCGGCAATAAGCACATCGGCAAGTGCTGCCTCAAAAGCTTTTATATCAGCCTTTGATGCTTCAACCTTAAGTCCTGAAACAGGCCATTTCACACTGCGTTTCTGCGAAGCCTTGTGCGTTCTCACCGCCTCCAGTACTGATTTTGCGGTAAAATACACATTCATATCTCCGGATTTGACATCCTTCATCTCATCAGCTGAAGGCCATGGGGCCTTATGAACAGACCGGCAGCCATGCTTCGCGGCGGAATGCCACTGCCACACCTCTTCAGTTATGAAAGGAATAAAGGGGGCGAACAGACGCAGGAAAACGCTTAAAGTCCACTCCAGAGAAGCCTGCGCCGAACGGCGGTCTTCCGGATTACCCTCATAAGCGCGCCCTTTCACCAGTTCAAGGTAATTGTCGCAGAAATCCCAGAATGCAGATTCCGTATAAAGAAGTACCGCGGCATAATCAAAATTCTTCATGTCGCGTGAAGCCTTTTTTATAATATCCTGCAGATGCGCTATCCATGCACGGTCAAGTGCATGTGTTATATCTGCCGGAGAAAGCGGAGCCTGCGCACTGCTTATCTGTATAAGCGCAAATTTGGAAGCGTTAAACAGTTTTGTTACAAGCCTCATACCTACCTTGAACACATTTTCATCATACATTGTGTCCTGGCCCAGTTTGGCTTTGCCGCTCCAGTAGCGGAGAGCGTCAGCAGCATATTTCTCCAGAAGAATCTCAGGGGCAACAGTCCCCCCCTTCGATTTGCTCATCTTTGCATGGTCAGAAGCAACTACCCAGCCACTCAGAGCGATATTGTACCACGGTATGTTGCTCTCGTGCATCCACGCTTTCGTAATTGTGTAAAAAGCCCATGAACGTATAATTTCATGCGCCTGTGGCCGCAGATCCGCAGGGAACAGTTTTGCATGGCTGTCGGAATCCTCTCCCCAGCGGCTTGATATAAGCGGCGTTAGTGAAGATGTGGCCCAGGTATCCATGACATCCGGGTCGCCGATAAAACCATTTGGCTTTCCGCGCTGATCTTCGGTATATCCTGCCGGGCAGTCAGCCTGCGGGTCAACAGGCAGCTTATCAGGCGTAGCTACAATAGGCTTTTTATAATCAGGATTTCCATCGCCGTCAAGCGGATACCATACAGGCAGAGGAACACCGAAATAACGCTGCCGGCTTATACACCAGTCCTGGCTTAGACCATTAACCCACTGTTCATAGCGCCTGAACATATATTCCGGATGCCATTTCACGCGGCGTCCCTGCTCAAGAAGCATTTCCTGATTTTCCAGCAGCTTTATATACCACTGGCGGCACGGTACGAATTCCAGAGGAAGATCACCTTTCTCATAGAACTTTACAGCCTGCTTTGTGGGCTTCAGTTCACCAACAAGTGCTCCACATTCACGAAGCATTTCAACTGAAACAGCCTTCGCCTTTTTCGCATAAAGTCCGGTAAGTTTGGAATATGCCTCGTTGGCAGCTTTGCAGTCCGTGCTTTCAAAGGCACCTTCCCCAAAAGTAACCGGCATGAAGCGGCCATCACGGCCTATCAGCTGCCGGAGCGGAAGTTTTTCCTTACGCCAGTATTCCACGTCGGCAATATCACCGAATGTACAGACCATAAGAATACCAGTACCCTTTTCCGGGTCTGCGTGCTCTGAAGCGCGTATCGGCACACGCACCCTGAACAGCGGAGTTATTGCATATTTTCCGAAGAGGTGCTTAAACCGCTCATCACGCGGATTGGCAACCACTGCCACACAGGCAGCAAGCAGTTCCGGACGTGTAGTGGAAATAATAAATTCACCACCGCCTTCAACCTGGAATTTAATGTCATGAAAATTTCCCTGCTGTTCGCGATCTTCTACCTCGGCCTGCGCTACGGCTGTGCGGAATGTAACATCCCATAGTGCCGGAGCCTCCGCACTGTAAATACGGCCTTTCTTGTAAAGATCCAGAAAAGAGCGCTGTGAAACACGGCGGCAGTATTCGCCTACTGTATTGTAATTCTTAGTCCAGTCAACGGAAATGCCAAGACGGCGCCATAGCGCCTCATATTTTTTCTCGTCTTCCTTTGTCTGCAGGGCGCATAATTCGAGAAAATTCTTTCTTGATATATTGCGGTATTCCTTTACCTTGCCTTTTACTTTCTCAAATCTGGCAGCCGGTTCATAAGGCAGCCTGGGGTCGCAGCGTACACCATAAAGGTTCTGTACGCGGCGTTCCGTAGGCAGGCCATTGTCATCCCAGCCCATGGGATAGAAAATATTTTTACCGCACATACGCTGATAGCGCGTGATAATATCCGTCTGCACATAACTGAAAACATGGCCTATATGCAGTGCGCCAGAAACCGTAGGCGGCGGGGTATCCACAACGAATGTCTTATCGCGTGGAACCGTTGGATCATAAGCATAAATCTTGTCTTTTTCCCACTCTTCCGCTATCAGAGGTTCGCGGACAAGCGGTGCATAGTTCTTCGGCAGCTGCGCTGAAGGCTTCGCCTGTTCCTGTATTTCATTGTTTTCCATAATATATATTTTATATTATTTATGGGCATACAGTAATGACACAATTATCCAGGACATATATTGTCCTTCCGCACATTGCGCTGCTTCCATTGCACTGCGGCACTTTTCTCTTCTCACGTAAATAAGTATCATATTAAGTCACGAAAGCAAGGAGACATGAATAATGAAACAGTTAATAGACAGGACAAAATGGAACCGCGAAGATGTTTTTCAGTATTTCCTGAATTTCGCCTGCCCGATGTTTACGGTAACAACTGAAATAGAAGTAACCGGCACATACAGATACAACAAGGAGAACGGTGGGAAATCTGCGACCGGTGGTTTTTTTCTCCTTTCACTGCACCGCCTTATGACTGCGCTTAACAGTATAGAGAATTTCCGTTACCGGATAGAAAATAATGATGTCTGCCTTTACGATGTAACACATACCGGCCCTACAATAGCCAGACCGGACGGCACATTTGCATTTTCATGCCTGTATTACTATCCCGAATATGAAAAATTCCGCTGTGAAGCCACAAAGCGCATAGCAGAGCTGAAAGCAGGAAAAGGACTTATGCTAACTCCGGACAATTACCGGCCTGACATTTCATATTTCACTACAATACCGTGGTTTTCGCACACCGATGTATTTCAGCCGTTCAAAGGTGGAAAAGGTTACGGTGCGCCATCTATTGTTACCTCAAAACTGAAGAAAACTGCAGACAGGGTTTTAATGCCTGTGTCACTTACAGCGCATCACAGCCTTGCTGATGGCTATCATGCCGGACTGTTCTTCAAAAAAGCCGAAGAATTACTTAATAAAAAAAGTATTATATAACCGGAGGACAATATGGAAGCCAAAAAAACACAGATAGAAAGAGCAGCGGAAGCGATAAAGAACGCAAAATTTCTTACGGCGTTCACAGGTGCAGGAATATCAGTTGAAAGTGGAATACCGCCTTTCCGCGGACAGGGTGGTCTTTGGAACAAATACGACCCCCGCATGATAGAAATTTCATTCTTTCAGGAGAATCCGGAGCAGTCCTGGAGTGAGATAAAAAAAATTTTTTACAGCAGCATGAAAAGCGCAAAACCCAATCCGGCGCATTTAACTCTTGCGGAATGGGAAAAGCAGGGACTGCTTAAAGGCATAATAACACAGAACATAGACAATCTTCACCAGGAAGCAGGAAGCAAAACCGTATATGAATTTCACGGCACGGTAAATTATCTGGTGTGCACAGTATGCGGAAAAAGATTCTTTCACACTGATGTTGACCTGAACCAGGATATGCCCTCATGCCCGGAATGCAGAGGCCTGCTTAAGCCCGATTTCGTTTTCTATGGTGAAGGAATCCCCCGCGGGGCTTATGACAATTCACTTAAGCTGGCCAGTAAAAGCGACGTGATGATTGTGGTAGGAACTTCCGGTGAAGTAATGCCAGCCTGTCATATGCCTGTTATAGTAAAACAGAATGGCGGAACAATAATAGAAATAAATACCCTGCCTTCCACATACACGGAAAGCATATCTGATTTCTATTTTGAGATGAAAGCAGGCGAAATTCTGCCGGCGCTCGCGGAAGCAGTAAAAAAACTTAATTAAATCCGGCACGGAGTCAAATAATGAAAACACTGGCAGACAGGCAAAAATGGGACAGGGAAGAATACTTCCAGTTCTTCAGCCATTACGGAAATCCCTTTTTTACCGTAACATCAGAAATTGAGGTTTCCGGGACATACCTGCTGGCAAAAAAGGAGCACCGGTCTTTTTTCATATATTCCCTTCATAAACTGCTTACAGCCATAAATGCCATTGAGAACTTCCATTACCGTATTGACAGGAACGGCGATGTCGTGAAATATGACATTATACATGTATCCCCCACTGTGGGCCGTCCCGACGGCTCTTATGCCGCCACATTCATGGAATATTCGCCGGATTTTGAAACATTTGAGAAAACCGCCAGGGCCGAAATTGAAAGAGCCTTGAAAGGCAAAGGGCTGATGCTGAAACTTGAAAACGACCATGACGACGCTGTTTTTTTCAGCGCACTGCCCTGGTTTTCATTCACGGAGATAGTCCACCCTTTTTACAGCGCGAAAGGGGCGGGAAATCCGCTGATAGCCACAGGCAGGCTTAAAAAGCAGGAAAACGGCAGAATAATAATGCCATTATCCATAAGCGCGCATCACGGCTTTGCCGACGGATATCATGCAGGACAGTTCTTTATCAGGGCCGAACAGCTTATGAAATAACTGTATACCGGAATTTTTATTAAAAACAAACAGTGCTGAATTGAACATTCAGAAAACAAAAATGGAATAGAACATGAGCAAAGAGAAAACAGCAAAATCAGTCTGGGCCGGGAGAATCGGCAAAAAGACTGTTGAGGCACTGAACCGCCACCGCTTTGAGGCATATTACTGTGAAAACAGGGAAGCTGCGCTTGAAAAAGCACTTGAACTGATACCTGAAGGTTCATCAGTATGCTGGGGCGGTTCCGCCACAATGGAAGAAACAGGAATTATTGAAAAATTAAAAAGCGGAAATTATAAGCTGCTTGACCGCAGCAAGGCGAAAAGCCGCGAGGAAGCCCTGAATATTTCCCGTCAGGCTTTCACAGCTGATTATTTCATAATGAGCAGCAATGCCATAAGCGCAGACGGACAGCTTGTAAACATAGACGGAACGGGCAACCGTGCCGCAGCTCTTATATTCGGACCCAAAAATGTAATAGTTATTGCCGGAATAAACAAGATAGCGGCAGACCTGGATGCCGCCATTGCACGTGCCCGTAATATAGCAGCGCCAATGAACATACAGCGTTTCGGGCTTGAAAAAGCCCCATGCATTACCACAGGCATATGCCATGACTGCTACGCAGAAGACTGTATCTGCGCCAACATTGTAATAACCCGCATTTCAAAGCCTGCAGGTAAGATAAAAGTAATTATTGCCGGTGAAAACCTGGGTTTCTGATTATTATGAAACAGACAAACGGAAATACTGAATCTGAAGAAACAAATGTGGAAAAATCCTGCTGTGTGGAAAAAGACAGCAGTCTTCCTGAAAATATCATAAAAAGACTAAACAGGAAATTCCCCGGAGGCTTTGATGATTCAGCCCTGACTCTTATAAACAGCCTGTACAAAAAAATTACCGGGCGGCGTGGACTGCGCAGCATGGCAAGAACTTCCTCGTTAAGAGCTTTCCGTGGCGCGTTTCCACGCTTTTTCGGGGAAGCCGCGCAGGAATGCCATGATGAGTTTCCGGAAAAGTATTCTGCACTATTCGGAAACAAGGGAAAATACTACGAAACCATGCTGATTATGGCAGACACTGCATACATGGAATTTACAAAGAACAGATAATACAGGAATATTATCCCTTGTTTTAACGTTTTTCAGAGTTTTCTGTAAGCTCAGGGCCTTTCATTATATACCACCAAGCGGTTTTGCGCAGTGCATCAAGGCGTGCTTTTTCTTTTTCAAGCTCCTCCGCAGGAGGAACAGGACTGCCGTCAACTGTCTCCACATTTCCGGAAGACAGATCTCCCATAGCGTTTTTATAAAGATAGTTATATGAATGCAGCCCGGCTCTGTTTCCGCCGAAAATATCGCTGCCAAGCGCATAATATGAAGCACCGCGCGGCAGTATTCTTTCCATAAGCGTTGCAGCCACATCCATATGTGCACCGGTGTAATTTCCTTTGAAATCCTGTTTATTTATCCCTTTGCCAATAATAAGCAGCGGCACAGCACAGCGCTCAAACGATGAAGCGGCTGTATTCACTGTGTATCTGTTTCCATGATCGCCTGTTATCACAAAAAGACTGTCGGGATATTTTCTGCGCATATTACGCACAAATTCCGCCAGATATTTATCAGCATAGCGGAAGTTCTGCAGTTTCTCCGCCATTTCTGTTTTTGCGGGATAATTCTCCGGAAGCAGCGCCACCATTTCAGACGCAGAAGGCATTCCTTCTTCTTTACTCATATCAACAGAATATGGCGGGTGATTTGTGGAAGTAAGCAGCAGATTGAAAGATGGTTTCTCATCTGTAAATTTTTCTTCAATTCCACGGAAGAAATATTTATCCTCTATACCCCAGGCATTGCGTGGCAGATTATTTCCAAATGAAGCCATAAAATACGAATGGTCAAACTGCTGGCTGTTCATAAATGCGTCCACATTCTCCCAGGAGGGATAGCCGCCGTACCAGAAACGATTCTCATAGCCTGATTTTTTCAGCTGTACGGAAATCGCCGTGTGATAAGGCTCCCTGGCACGGTTTGCCGTGTAAAGATTCAGCTCCGGCAGGCCAAGCAGAACTGAAGCCAGCCCGAACATTGTCCCGTTGGAAGCAGGAAGAAAATTTTTAACAAGCACCGAATCTTTTTCCGCCGCAAGCGATTTAAGGCCGTCAGCCAGGTGATATTTTTCATATTCCTTCCACATCGGCCACTGCATATAGCTTTCTGCAACGATAACAAAAATATGCCGGGGCTTCATGGATTTGTAACCACGCGCCTTTTTTTCAAGAAGCGGAAGAAGACTGTTTTCATTATATTCACGTCCTGCAAGAAGCGAAGCCGCCTGGCGTACCTGCACGGCAGTCATGTTTTCCGTATTTCTTAAGAAATATTTGAATATGCGGCTGGCCTTGTAAAGCGCCTGAATATCATCAAGCACAGCCTCATTCAGCAGATGCTGTGAAAGGCGTGCGCAGTTCTTCCAGTAAATTGAACCATTGTATGTAAGCGAGCCACCGTGGCGCATATACACGGCGAACCACGGAATAAAAAGTACTACCGCCACTATTACAGCAGGCTTCTTCGCGCGTACCCATAATTTCTGTACAGTCCCGGAAAGCTTAAGCCATTTTGAAAGCAGAAAAGAAAAAAAGGCACCAAGAAAAAGGGCAAACGGAATGCGCCACAGCGCACCGTATGATTTTATTGCGGTATCGGCAATGGCACCGACATCATCATGCATTGTGTTAAAGATAAATGGATCAAAAGCATTATGAAATTCCTTGTAATAAGGTATTCTTGTCTGAAACAGAAATGCCAGAATCACAAGCGCCGTAGCCGCCCACCAGAAACGTATCCTGAAAGACGGCCATCTCACAGAAACGAGTCCTGCAAGTGTGCCAAAAACAAATGAAGGTATGATAAATGCGGCTGAAGTCTTAAGACTGAGCCTGAAACCATACCACATGGCAAGCCATATGTCCGCCACCGGCGTACCGGTCATCAGTTCGCCGGAAAAAAGCCATATGAAGGCAGCCCTGTAAATTGACAGCACGAACAGAAAGAAAATGAAAAGCAGCAGATCCTGCGTAAAATTTTCAGTAAAAAAAGAATATCTGTTTTTTTCCATGGTATTATACAGCAGACGAATCAGTTGGAAGCTGTCTGCTCCTTTAATTTTTCCAGGCCGCTTACTTTTCCACCTTCCGGTATGCCTCCGTTTTTTTCAGGAATTTTCATAAGATATGCAAGCAGAAAGGTAATAAGTGAAAGCGCACTCGCTACAATGAAAACGCTTTTGTATCCGAAAGCGGCCCATAGCATTCCGCCTGCGGCAGGCACGGTCATTGAAACAGCATGGTCCATTGTTACGCCAAGCGAAAGGCTCGGTGTTATATCGCTTTTCTTTTCGGCAATTTTATTCATATATGTTGTTCTGGCTATTCTCATTGAGAACATAAGATTATCCAGAATATACAGACTGAAAAGCAGCGGCACACAGGTTGAGAATACAAAACCGGAGCATATAAGCAGCAGTATTATTCCATCGGCCATGAACATAACCCTTTCTCCGAAGCGGTCCACGACTATGCCGAAAATCTGACGGAAAACGACTCCAAGGAACGAGGCTATAAGCAGCAGAAGGGCCATTGTATCAGGTGTTGTTCCGTAAATTGTAACCAGCACCCATGGGGCAAATGTCATAAAAATCTGCTTGCGCGCGCCTGAAAGTATATTCATTGCATAGAAAATTGAATATTTCCAGCGGAATACGAATTTTGCTCCCTTAGGTACGGTTTCCTCGCCTTTGGATTTCATGCGCGAAAACACCAGAGCCGCCGAAAAAGCGCTTATGCCCGCTACCGCAAAGACTATTTTATAAACAAGTGGCGATACAGTGAATTTAGCTGTCAGCCAGATAATACCGGCAGCAAGGATAGCGGCGAAATTCGTAACACCGCTTATCTGTCCGAGTCTTCTGCCCTGGCCACCCTTTGAAGCGAAGCGCAGCCCCATTACGCTTTCAACCGTCATAAAAAGATGTGTGCCCGTACTCCACAAAAGCATCCACACCAGCATAAGTGAATAGACAGGAGGCAGAAAAGCCAGACACAGAAGTCCTGTACCGGCGCATATACCTGTAAGTACAGCCCATTTTTCCACGGAAAGGAAAGCAAGAAAACCTGTCATGAATACAAGCGCAAAACCGGGGAACTCACGCGGAAATTCCAGAATACCCCGCTGTCTGGATGTAAGTTCATAAACATCATGCAGGTAATTGTTGAAAGCTCCGGAAACTATCCCGGAATTGATTCCAAGAAACATTACTCCTAACAGAAAAAGTTTCAATGAGGGATCAGTATCATGCCAGCGCCGCAGAATTTTATTCATAAAGGATATTATTTTGTACTCCTGTAATTAAATTTTATCATTTTGTCACCTGGCACACTGTAAACAGAACGCAAAACAGACAGCATATAGGCCGTTTTTCCCATATACATGTGAAACCTTTGCCCCTTAAACACTCAGAGGCACATTTAATAAAATATGTATAAATATTTAAAGAAATTTGGTGATTTTATGAAGAATAGACTTGGCAGATTCCTTTTTATAATTTTTTCGGCAATACTTGTGCCGGCCATACAGACTGTTCCTGCATCTGCGCAGAATGATATTATGAATTTAAGCGCGGCAGATGAGGAAACAGCAAAAAAAGATCTTGAGATTTATAATGAACAGCGCAAAAAACTCGGAATGGCCCTGTTTTACCAGTTCAACGAAAGATACAGGGAATCATTCCCACTGCTGAAGGAAATGGCCCAGCAGGACAACCCTGTTGCAGCCTTTTATTATGCGGAAGCACTGTACAATGGCTGGGGAACCTATCCGCCGAATCAGGCAAAAGCTGAAGAAATATTCTCACAGGGAATAAAACGCATTACCGCCATGAAAAAACGCGGTGACGGTCTTATTTCATACACACTCTACTACGCATACCTTAAAGGGCACGGCAAGCCGATGAATATGGAAAAAGCCATGCGCTGGCTGGATATTTCCGTAGAACAGGGCTATGGTCTTGCACTCTTTGACAAAGCACAGATAGAGGAAAAAACAGGACGTTTCCAGGAAGCAATGTCAACATATCTGAAATCAGCCGAAACAGATAACCCGGAAGCCAATTTCCGCCTCGGCCTTATATATGAAAAAGGGGAAAACGGCGTAATGCAGAATTACCCGCAGGCGCTCAACTATTATTCCAAGGCCGCACGCAAGGACCATACAAAAGCGGAAGCCAACCTGGGAAATCTTTATTATAACGGGCTCGGAACCGCACAGAATTTCGCTGAGGCCCTGCGTCTTTTCCAGAAAGCGGCAAAAAAAGGCAATGCCGCCGCCATGAATGGTCTGGGTGTTATGGCGCTCAGAGGCGAAGGCGGTATGCGCAAGAGCACGGCTGATGCTTTCAGGTATTTTTCTGCGTCTGCACATTCAGGCGACAGCAATGCGCTTAAAAATCTGGGAAATATGTACTATAACGGTATAGGTGTTGATGCCGATAAAACAAAAGCCTTTGATTATTACAGGCAGTCCGCCATGAAAGACAATCCGGACGCCATGTATAAGGTGGCTGTTATGTATGAAAGAGGCATAGGCGTGGAAAAAAATCAGACTTCCGCAAACAAATGGTATGATATGCTTGAAAGAAAAGGATATGATGTAAACTCCATGCGGGGTGGCAGATAACCCTGAACTGAAACAGCATAAAAAAGCCCGGTAAACCGGGCTTTTTTATTATATCTCACAGGATTTATAAAATACCTGTTCTGTTCAGTCCAAGTTCAATGAAAGCCTGCTGCTTTTTGTCTTCAGGCAGAAAACACGATTCCGCGGCAAAAGCACGGCAAAGATCTATCTCCTGCAATGTAAGGCCAATTTTCTCAACAGCAAGAGAGTATTCCCTGTTCAGATCGGTATTCAGGATTTCCGGATCATCCGCTCCTATGGAACATTTTATTCCCGATCTCAGGAATTCTGCAAGAGGATGAGCCTCAATGGAATCCACGGCACGCGTAAGATAATTGCTCCAGGGATTGGTTTCCAGCAGTATTCCGTTCCTTTTAACCGCATCCACAACGCTACCGCTGCTGTCACCAGCGGCCTTTATCCCATGTCCTATGCGCGCCGGTTTAAGCAGTCTTATTGTGTCAGCCATATTCTGCCAGCCGCCCTCTTCCCCTGAATGCACGGTAAGCGGAATACCAGCCGCGTGAATACGTCCAATGATTTTTACATAAAGTGCAGGAGGATAAAGATTCTCTGAATCCGCAAGATCAAAACCTATTATATTTTTTCTGTTTTCCACAGCGAAATCCGCTGTTTTCTCAGCTGATTTTATGCCGTAACTGCGTGAAAAAATAATTATAAGCCCGCACAGCACCGGATATTTCTTCTCAAATGAACAAATTACTGAATTTATTATGTCAAAAGATTTCTGCCAGTCCAGTCTGTTTCCCAGCATGAAATCCGGACTGAAACGCAGTTCAAGCAGCCGGACATTCTCTTTCCTGTATGCGTCCTCACAGGCTTCATATGTTATTCTCTCAACATCCTCATAAGTCTGAAAGGAATTCTGCGCAAGTCCGAAACGGGACAGTATGCCATCAAGACTTTCACCACGCTCATATATGCGGTACATGTGCTCAAGTTCCGCAGGGTCTGTGGAAGGAATATCAAGACCCCGTCTAAGCGCTATATCCAATACAGTACCGGGCCGTACGCAGCCTTCTATATGACGGTGCAGTTCCGGCTTTGGAAGTTTTCTTATATAAGCGTTTAGTCCGTTTTCAGTCATTTTTATTTCTGAAGAATCTGCTTGATGGCGTTTATAACCATCTGCGTTGACATTGTTGCGAGTATCATTCCCATAAGTTTTTCAATGGCCACCAGACCGCGCGTTCCCAGAAGCCGGGAAAGTTTTACAGACAGACCGGCCAGTATCACGGCATTTATAACCCATGTGGTAACTATAACACCTGTCCATTCCACAAGGCTGCCCTGATTGCGCGCTGAGAAAAGCATAACCATTGTTATTACAGACGGCCCGGCCACAAGCGGTATGGCAAGCGGGACAATGAAAGGCTCTCCATCCGTAGTGTCTGTACCCAGCATATGTTCGGTTGGAAAAATCATCTGCATACTTATTATAAACAGTATTATCCCGCCGCCTATGGCCATTGATGAAACATCAAGCGAAAGTGCTTTCAGGAAGTATTTTCCAAACAGCAGAAAGAACATCATTATTCCAAGCGCTATGGTGAGTTCGCGCATAATCACGCGGGCCTTGCGGCTGTCCGGCACCTGCCGCATGGACGCAAGGAAAAGAGGTATGTTTCCAAGAGGATTTGTAACCATTAAAAGCATAAGCACATAAGAAAAAAACAGTGATATTTCCATATTATTCCATGACCTGTTTAAACCGGTAGGTTCCACGGCTCTTATATATTATATATAAACACATATACATTTTTATCTGCCAAGAATCTTAAGTACGGCATTTACTATCATCTGCACCGAAATCGTAACCAGAAGCATACCTGTAAGTTTTTCCACAGCCATAAGCCCGCGCATTCCAAGCAGTTTTGACAGTTTTACCGAAAAACCGGCAAGTATAACAGCGTTCACAATCCCAACAGTTGCTATAATTCCTGCCCATTCCAGCAGATTTCCCTCACCACGGGCTGAAAAAAGCATAACAGTTGTAAGCGTTGATGGCCCGGCCACCAGAGGGATTGCCAGTGGCACAATAAATGGTTCCGTTTCATCTCCTCCGCTTTTTGCCGTATGCCTTGCCGGGAAAATCATCTGCACGCCTATGACAAAGACAATTATACCGCCACCAATGGCCATTGAGGACATATCAAGATCAAGGGCCTGCAGGAAGAATTTACCAAACAGCAGAAAAAACATCATTATACATATGGCAATCAGAACCTCACGTACAATAACAAACGTTTTCCGCCTGTCAGGTACCTGCTTTATAGCTGACAGAAACATCGGTATATTGCCAAGCGGATTCGTTATCATGGCAAGGGTGAAAACATAAGAAAAAAACAATGATAATTTCATAATATAATATCAAACATGAAATGCCTGTATTCTATATTTCCCTATATAATGAAGATCTATGTCTGCTGAATCTGACGTACCGCGTTTATTACCATCTGAACCGAAATTGCCACAAGCATCATTCCCATTAGTTTTTCAACAGCCATGAGTCCGCGCGTTCCAAGCAGTTTTGCGAGTCTTACCGAAAAACCGGCAAGAATAACAGCATTTATAAGCCATGAGACGAAAAGCACCCCAACCCAGCCGGCAAGAGTCCCCTCATTATGTGCAGACAGAAGCATTACTGTCGTAAGTGTTGATGGACCAGCCACCAGGGGCACAGCAAGCGGAACTATGAAAGGCTCAGCAGCATCACCGCTGCCGGAAGCAAGGCTTCTGGACGGAAAAATCATCTGAAGCCCTATTATAAAAAGGATTATCCCCCCACCAATAGCCATGGCAGACACATCAAGATCAAGCGCTTTAAGAAAATATTTCCCAAAAAAGAAAAAAAACAGCATTATGAACAGGGCTATGACAAGTTCCCTCATTATCACACGTGTCTTGCGGCTGTCCGGCACTCTTCTTATGGCTGTAAGAAAAAGCGGCACATTTCCAAGCGGGTCCATAACTATGGACAGTGTGAATACATAAGAAAAAAACAAGGATAATTCCATGACTACGATTATTCCCCTGCCACGCTGATTTTATCTTTTATTCTCTCCGGATTTATTATCAGCAGTTTTTTCAGCAGACACCATCGCTTTCGCTTTTTTCAGAACTGAATCTATCTCCGTTACAATACTGTTATTTTTTTCTATTTCCTCAAAATGTACCTCACCGGGAGAAGCCGGCATTGATGATGTGAACTCCTGGCGGCTTGTAAAAGAGGACGGTTCCTCTTTGAACTGAACAAGAAGAGAGCCTGTTATAAAAAAACAGAAAACAGATATGAAAGCCACTATCCTGCTCCTGATAAAAACATTAAGCATGGCTATAACCGCTCCGGCAGCCATGGAATAACATATAACGCGGTGTATCTGCGCGAAAACGGATTGTGCACCCTCTTTGTAAAACTGCGGGTACAGATAAAAAACAGCTGCTACAAAACAGAACAGCAGCATCTGGAAAAGTTTCCAGAATGAAGGCATGTTTTTTGAAAGATACTGCATTACTCCGATAAGACCGGAAGCTGAAAGAAGCACACCCAGTCCCGCAAACAGGAACAGTATACTCGCCTTTGACATTGCCTGTACGGCTGCTTCCGGCGTACCACCTGTTTTATCAAACATAAAAAGCAGGGCGCATACTCCGGAGCAGAACAGCAGGAAACCACCTATTGCCGGTACTTTTATTTTGGGTTTCAGTGCCGCAAGCACCTCAAACCCGGCAAAAACGAATAATGCCGCACCTGTCAGTATATGCATAAAATTGGAAATTCCGGTTATGAAAGTACTATTGATGTTCATTTGTTCCTCAATCTAATGTTTTTATATATTTTATTTTATAAAATACTATTCCTTGCAAATTTTTTAGCTATTTCCAGCCCTGGCATATAGAAGATAACCGGTCTTCCGTGAGGACAGTGCGCGCCATCACGGCATTTTCTCAGACTGTCCATTATCTCCATGGCAACGGCAGGATTCACATAATCCCTTGCCTTTATTGCTTTTTTGCAGGCCATGGTGGCAATCACATTTCTCTTTACATCTTCTGTTACCCTGGAGGGATTGCCCATTATATCAGCAAGATATGATACAAATCCGGTAAAACTCTTCTGACCGAAATCAAAAAGTGCGGGAGCGCATCGCAGAACAACTGTATCAGGCCCACGGGCATCTATCTCGAAACCAGCGCCATCCAGCCAGTCCTTCCAGCGCATAACACTTTCCACCTGCGAACGCGAAAGTTCCGCCTCCACCGGCACAAGCAGAGGCTGGCGTGATATTTTATTATCAGCCAGTTCATCGAGATATTTTTCAAAAAACACTCTTTCCTGGGCAGCATGCTGATCAACTATAAGCAGTCCTCTGGCACATTCAAAAAGAAGGTAGCTTGAAGCCAGCTGGCCTATATATTTCAAATCCGCGGTTTTCCAGGCCGAGGCCGGATCCGGAGGAACATTGTGCGTACCACGGAACACACCTGGTATAAGTTCCGGATCCATAGGCATATTACCAGGCTGACTCATTATGCTTTCAGATTCCTGAACGCTGCAGCCTGCTGAAGATTTATGCCTGCTGTTATCTGAAACATCATTTTCCGGTGTATTCGTTTCCCCTGCAATTTCCATTCCCACGCCCCGGCGGGAAAGTGCTGAAACCATATCCGTTCTGGTTGTCTCCGGAAGAGCAGAAGGGGACCGGGGTTCCATTGAATAATCAGCATATCCGGCCTGAAAAGCGGGCGGAAGGCCACGACCATATACCCCGCCGGGTGGTAAACGGTCAGCAATATTATCAGCACCAGACTGATTTCCAGTATTCCACGTCCGGGTTTCTTCTGAACCGCCCGTGCCGGCCACTGCATTATCCAGTACTGCCCTGTTTTCGATAACGTGGCGCACTGATTCACCAACAGCGGTGAAAATATCCCCCTCACGTGAGAATTTCACATCCCGCTTCTGCGGGTGCACATTAACATCAAATTCAGCAGGGTCAAGATCAATAAAAAGCACACATGCAGGGTGCTTTCCTGCCGGAACAACAGGATAAGCCTTGTAAAGCGCCTGCTTAAGCAGCTGGGAGGATACCGGCCTGCGGTTAACAAAATAATACTGATTCGAGCGCGACGCTCCGAACATATTCATTTCAGAAATATAACCGCGTACAGTTATTCCTGCGCTTTTGAACTCCGTTTTCCTCATTCCAGAGAATACTTTTCTGCCCAGAACCGTTTCTGTCCTATGCCGCAGATTTTCATCTTCTCCACCGGGAAGCAACGGGACAGAAAAAATCTCTACACCGTCTATTTTAAGCCTGAATGAAGTACCACAACCGGCGAGGGCAGCCTCTTCCGCGGTTTTTATGAGATGAGCCCTTTCCGAAGCATCACTTTTGAGAAATTTTGCACGTGCCGGGATATTAAAAAAAAGATCCGATACTTCTATTACAGTTCCTTTTACCGGAGGAGCCGGCTTTTCGGAAGTAACAACGCCACCTTCCCCCTCAAGAATGGTACCATTTTCAGATTCCCCGCGGCAGGAAACAATTTTCATACGGGAAACAGCAAAAATTGAATAAAGCGCTTCTCCCCGGAAACCAAAAGTCTCAAGAGAATATATATCCTCGAAACTTTTAAGCTTGCTGGTACTGTGACGCAGCAATGCAGTTCTCATATCCTCCTGTGCTATACCTTTTCCGTCATCACGCACACGTATGAGTCTGCGTCCGGCCTTTTCAAGTTCTATATCAATATGTCTGGCACCTGCATCAACGGAGTTTTCAAGCAGTTCCTTAAGCACGGAAGCCGGTCTTTCAATAACCTCTCCGGCTGCTATCTTTGAAACAACATCTGCGGGAAGAATATTTATCTCTGCCATTTGAATCTCCGGAATCAGGAAATTTTCTTTTTCCATTCCGCAACAAGAGTCAGCGCCTGAAGCGGAGTGAGACTGTCCGGATCCGTCATTTTTATCTCATCAAGAACAGGATGCTGGGAAAACATAGGCAGCAGTGGCGCATCGTTATAGTCTGAATTTTCAACTTCTATCCTGCCTTTACGCTGAAGCGTGGAAAGAATTTCCCGCGCACGCTCTATGGCTGAATCAGGCAGCCCTGCAAGCCTGGCGACATGAATTCCGTATGATTTGTCGGCTGGGCCCTTATTAATCTTATGAAGGAAAACAACTTCTGTCTTTCCTGCGGAATTGGTCCATTCCTTCACAGAAATATTACAGTTGTGTATACCCTTGAATCTGTCAGCAAGTTCAGTAAGTTCAAAGTAATGAGTGGCAAAAAGCACGCGCGGCCCACGGCCACCACGGTACAGATTCTCTACCACGGCCCAGGCTATAGAAATACCATCAAATGTGGACGTTCCCCGTCCCACTTCATCAAGCAGGACAAGACTTTTAGGCGTTGACAGCCGCAGTATTGAGGAAGTCTCCTTCATTTCCACCATGAAAGTGGATTCCCCGCTGGCCATACGGTCCTGAGCGCCTATGCGCGTCATTATACGGTCCGTTATGCTTATTCTTGCCTTTTTGGCGGCCACAAAACTGCCGGCCTGCGCCATAATAACCGCTGTCGCGGCCTGCCGCAGATAAACAGATTTACCACTCATGTTAGGCCCGGTGAGAATTATCACATTTCCATTTTCAGCGCCCCCAAGTACAAGATCATTTGGAACGAAAGTACCCGAATCAAGCAGTCTTTCAACTACCGGGTGACGCCCATCTTCCAGTTCAAGGGTACCATCTGTAAGCATTTCAGGACGGGAATACTCATATATAACCGCAGCCTCAGCAAAAGCATAAAAGACATCCAGTTCGGCAACAGCACCCGCGAACATTTTCAGTTCGCCTACAACCTTGTGAGCAGCCTTACGCAGTTCGCCAAAAAGCCAGGCCTCAAGTTTTTCTGTCCTGTCCTGTGCACCAAGAATTTTATTTTCAAGCTGCTTAAGATCCTCCGTGATATATCTTTCAGCATTAACCAGAGTCTGCTTTCTCACAAAATATGCCGGAACCTTTGCGGAATGTACCTTGGAGACCTCTATAAAATAGCCAAAAACAGAATTGTACCCGACTTTGAGATTAGGTATCTGGTTTTTTTCCCTCTCCCGCGCTTCTATTTCATTCAGGAATTTCTGGCTGTCCCTGCGTACGGAGCGCAGCTCGTCCAGTTCCGCATTCCAGCCCTGTCTTATAACACCACCATCAGAAAGTTTAACAGGCGGAGTATCTGCAAGAGCCTTTCTCAAAATATCCAGCAGGCCTGTCAAAGACTCAAAGGAGCTTTCAAGACGGGCCCTTATACCAGGTGCAGCCTGCAGGAATGATTCATCATCAAGAATCGCGCGAAGTGTTTCCATTTGGGAAAGGGCCGACCGTATGGCAGCCATATCCCTTGGTGATGATGTAAGTCCCAGTACCCGGCCAAGAATCCGTTCAACATCAGGTATTTCAGAAAGCACTTCCTTAAGGCGGCCACGGGCCTCCGCATTCTCAAACAAAAAAGCTGTAAATTTCTGCCGGGCATTTACGGCATTCAGATCACCCAGAGGTTCAAGCAGCCAGCGTCGTAACAGCCTGGTTCCCATGGATGTACGGCACAGATTCAGCACCCCCCACAGCGTTTTGCCTGTATCACCATCCGGAGAGCTTACAAGTTCCAGTGTGCGGATAGCTGAATCATCAAGCTGCAGTCTGGTTCCCGGTTCATAATATGAAGGCGTAAAACCGTCTTTTATTCCAGGCAGGGTTTTTCTCACATAGGCCGTAACCGCAAGTGCAGTTTTCATAGCCTGTCTGTGATTAAGCCACACGGCATCGCGAGTCCATGGCAGATTTTCATCTTCCAGTGCATTGAATTCCGTAAGGGGCACAGGAGAGAATGTCATGCCACGCCTGTTAAGCTCGCGCACGGTATCAGAATCCGCAATTATCTCTGCAGGGGCTGCGCGCGAAATCATGGACGAAAGCTGATAAAGCCCCGGATCATTCACATTCTGCGTGCACAGAAAATCACCTGTGGAGGCATCAAAGGAGGCAAAACCCCAGCCGGCTATATCAGCGGAAAGAGCAACAAGCAGACGCGCATTCTTAGGCTCAAGCAGTTCATCTTCCACAACTGTTCCGGGGGTAATAAGCCTTACAACCTCACGGCGGAACAGCCGGGATTTCTTACCGTTCTGCTCTGCGGCAGCAGAAACCTGTTCACATATGGCAACCTTGTGGCCTGCGGCAAGGAGGCGGGATATATAATTTGTACACGAGTGATGAGGCACACCACACATAGGCACTTTCTGTCTGTGCGTAAGCGTAAGTCCCAGAAGCGCACTTCCTTTCAGTGCATCCTCAAAAAACATCTCAAAAAAATCGCCAAGCCGGAAAAAAAGAAACGCATCCGGATAGGATTTTTTTAGATTCACATACTGCTGCATCAAAGGGGTGTCTGGAATTTCCATATCTGCCATAAAAGTCCGCCGGGGCAACAGCCCATATAATTATAGATATATTATACTAAAAGCGCAGTTAATCCGCCGGTACTGATTAATTGTATAATTTATTAATCAACGGAGCAGAAAATGGAAAATTTTTTCGACTATCTTAAAGAACGTGGTTTTGTCTATCAGGCAACACATGAGAAAGAAATAAGGGAACTGCTGAACAGTGGCAGAAAAATAACGTTTTACTTAGGCATAGACCCTACTGCGGACAGTCTGCACATAGGACATTTCTACGCATTGAGAATGTTCAGCCTTCTCCAGAGGGAAGGACACAAAGGTATAATCCTTGTTGGCGGGGCAACAGCACAGATAGGTGATCCTACGGGCAAAAGCGATATGCGCCGCATGATGACCAGGGAAAATACCGCAGAGAATGCTGCGCGTGTAAAGAAAATGGTCGCCCGTTTTGTAAGCCTGGAAGGTGAAAACGCCGCTGTACTCGTTGACAATTCCGAATGGATGAAGGATTTTTCATATATTGATTTCATGCGGGAAATAGGCATACATTTCAATGTTGCACATATGCTGGCTTCTGACGCATACAAAAAACGCATGGAAAATGGCGGTCTTACATTTCTGGAAATGGGCTATATGCTCATGCAGGCTTACGATTTCGTGATTCTTAACAGAAAATACGGCTGTGTACTGGAAATCGGTGGAAGTGACCAGTGGGGAAACATTGTCGCAGGCACGGAACTGAGCCGCAAAATAAACTATCATCAGGAAGGCCGCAGTACAGCGGAATGCCCGGACACCTATGGCCTTACAAGCCCACTTCTGCTTACAAAGGAAGGAAAGAAAATGGGCAAAACCGAATCCGGAACAGTATGGGTTGACCCGTCAAAAACTTCCGCTTACGCATTCTATCAGTATTTTTATAATATGCCCGATGAAGAGACGGAAAAACTGCTGAAAGTATTTTCAGATATTCCCACTTCAGAAATAGAAAAAATGTGCAGAGAGGACATAATTTCTGCAAAAAAACGCATGGCTTATGAAACCACAATGCTGGTACACGGCAGGGAAGAAACGGACAAGGCCGTAAAGGCCTCACAGTCGCTTTTTGCAGACGGCGCCGAGTCAGCCGATGTTCCTACAAAGGAATTTTCCGCAGAGCGTGCGGCAGCAGGAATAAAACTTGTCGATCTTGCAGCAGAAACCGGGCTTTTCCCTTCAAAAAAGGAAGCCCGCAGAATGATACAGCAGGGCGGTTTTTCCGCAGATGGAAGGAAGATAAGCGATCCGGATGAAAAACTTGAAGCCGGAAAAACATCAGTACTTCTGCAGAAAGGAAAAAAGACCTTTCTCAAAATCGTACTGAAATAAAACAAAGGCCCGCCGGAAAAGATAAATGATGCAGAACATGGAAGAAGGCTGCCGGACCGGCAGCCTTCATTTTATAAAACAATACTTATGCTGAAAAAACTTTTAAAATCGGAAATAAAGCTGAACAGCAGGCAGAAAACAGCTTTATATATCACGCTTGTTTACGCGGTTATTACTTTCCTGCTGTGCATGAAACATGAAATGTGGAGCGATGAGCTGAATGTATGGATGGCCATAAAGCATTATTCTTTCCCTGAACTGATAAAATTCAGTTCAGAGGCTGGTAATCCCATTTTTTTCTTCCTGCCACTGCTTCCCTTTATTAAACTCGGCTTTTCAGCACATTTCATTCAGATTTTCTGCTGGCTGTGTTCAGTATCCGCAGTATTCCTGCTTAATTTCCTCGCACCTTTCGGAACTGTAACAAAAATCCTGATAACTTTTGGTGCCCCCATGCTGTATCATTACTCCGTTATGGCAAGGTGCTATTCAGTACTGCCACCACTCATGTTTCTTACAGCGGTTCTTTATCCCTACATCTGCCTGCAGGAATCAGCAGAATCATGTAAAACAGACAGAGACAGTATTCTCTTAAAAAACACCGCCGTTATTCTGTATGCCTGCTGCATTGCCGCCATTGCCTGCACGCATATAATAACATTCGTATTCGTGGCAGGTCTCACGGCATTGTTTGTCTACAAAAACATAATAAAGAACAAAAAAAGGAGCAGGTATGAATGGGCTGCTGCCGCGATAATGACAGCCGGAATCATAATCGTCACGGCACAGACGCTTTATGCACTTTCAGTTAATACCGTGTTTGATCATATCCCCATAACAGCAGATGGAATAAGATATGCATTAACAGATTTTTTTACCAGCATGACGGATGGACTTAACACAAGACTGTTCAGATATTACAAAGCCAACAGCCTGACCACGAATTGTTTTCCAGCGGTTATGGCAACAGCATTTTTTATAGAAACTTTCTTTCTGTATAAAATAAACAGATTTTATGCTATCATTATTCTCGGCACCTTTCTGTTTTATCTTTATATAAGCATAACAAGCTACGGCGCTGTGTATCCTTACCGCTCCTACACACTACTGATTACGATCATTTCTCTGTTATGGACTGAAAAAAACAGAATTGAAACAAATGTCACGCTACAGGATAAAAAAAAGAAGTTCTCTGCAATTAAAGCGGCAGAATATTTAACAGCTTTTATGATGTTTCTTACCTTTCCAACTGGCATTGAGACAGCTGCAGAAGACTGGAAAAAGAACTTTTCTTCCGGCTTTGAAACAGCGGATTTTATAAAGAAAAATATTCCCGCAAGCGATAAAAATGTAATAATAAGCACAATGCTTCCAATAGCATTTTATTTAAATGACAGACCGGTTTATTATGAATATGAAAAACGTCTTTTAACAATAATGATAAAAAAGAACGCTGACATAAACTTAACGGACTTCGCAAACAGATATGACAATATTTACGTAGTATTATCAGGGCTTCAGAAAGATCTGATTAAGGGACAGACCCTTCTCTATGAATCTCCGGAAGCGATGTCCCCGGCTGAGCGCTTTTATGTATATAAATTCAATATACCAGATTATATCGCTGAAACCGCAAATTAATGTACAAGTCCCCGCACAAGAGCTTCTGCCTCGGAAAGTTCTGTCAGAGTCATGAAACGCATTCTGGCTGCAGCAGCGCCAGGAACGCCTTTTAGCCAGTAGCCAACAAGTTTTCTTGCCGTGGCAAGCCCTTTTATCTCACCATAAAGTTCTGTATTAAGACGCAGATAACGTATGAAAAGATCAAGTCTTTCAGATGTTGAGACATGCTCCGCCCCGCCGGAAAATGCAGATACTATCTCACGGAAAATCATTGGATTGTAAACGGATGCGCGGCCTATGGCGGCGCCTTTGCAGCCTGCCTCCAAAAAAGCTTTCACGCCAGCGGCGTCGGTTATTCCGCCATTACCGTAAACCGGAATCCTTACAGCTGCGGCAGAGGCAGCGACAGCGGCCATATCAACCGGGCCGGAATGCATT
>CACZRG010000005.1 GCA_902783485.1 uncultured Elusimicrobium sp. | reverse complement strand
CGCCGCTGCCGTCAAAATCCGCATTTACACCTGACAGCAAATCAATGACGGCATTATTGCAGTTATGCGTTATGAACTTGTAATAATCCTGCCTGCCGTACAGCTGCCAGACACGTTCCTTGAGGGCTTTTTTCTCCTCATTGGTCAAATCAAGCTTAAACTCCCACAGGGAACGTTTCTCTCCATAAAGATACTGTCTGAGCAGCTCCGAATAAGGCTGAACTATATAATATCCACGGCCATAGCCAAACAGGCTTTTCATGGCAGAAAAATATCCTTCATTCAGATTCGTGAAATAGCTTACTGCGTTTTCCCTGCCATTTCCCCTTGCCAAAAGGAAACTGTGTCCCATCATTGAAATGGGGCTGTTGCTTTCCGCCGCAATAACAAGCCAGGCCTCGTCTATTATGAATTTGCTGTCAAATTCGGAATATGCGGCACTATCTTCTGAATCCGATGCGAAAGAAGAGAACGGATATCCTGAAATCAAAACAAAGAACAAAGATGTTAAAAAAACAGAATTGCAAAGGTTGCGCATCATAAAAATATCCGCCGGCACAATATTGTGCCGGCGGATTGTTAAACATTTTTACAACAGAGGCAATTACGCATTTATAATCCGTTCTGCTGTTTGTTTTCCGATTGAACTCTCGTAACAGGTACTATAACACTGTCATCATAACGCCATGCCGCGCCACTGGCTATATCAGTGGTACTGCCTACAAGACCTCCAATAATAATGTTGCCCCAAAACCACGGATTAAGACGCGGCTGAGCAGAGTATACAGTGGGTTGAGTATTTTCATCCTCTATAACATTGACCGTAACAGCGGAATTGTTTCTCTTTACACCCACGGAAGATGGCAACATGGTTTGGAAATTATTTGTGCCATTTAGAATTCTTGCCTGAGCAGGTCTATTGTCTGCTGTCATCATATTGATGGTCTGGTTTCCACCACCTCCGACCAGAGTAGCACAAGCCTCAAGCGGTAGCGCAATGAATACCAAAGCGATAAGTTTTTTCATATTTTTCTCCAAAGCAGTGCTGAAAAACACCAGTTTATGTATAAACGCAGGGATATATTCCCCCGCCTTTGTCAAGAATACAATATTCCCCCGCCAGCCTTCTGTTATGCTGTTTCTGTTTTTAGTTCACTCTAAATAAATGGTTTCGCCCCGGAATAATTCCGGCGGCGTTTCCTTTTTGGTCTTATTGATACCGCATAGATTCCAGATAAATAAAACCGGCCGGTTCCGTAAAACGGGAGCCGGCCGGTTTTATTTATTACTGCTATTATTTATTTCCTGATTATTGCAGCGTATTTTTCTTCCTCATGGAAATACTGGGCTATTACATTGCCCATGTCGGTAAGGCCGGGCTTTAAGCCTGTTTTCAGGCCGCCGAGAGTGGCATCGCCGCCTTTTACCTGAGCAATAAAAGGAACAGGCTCATTGCTATGGTAGCCATAATCAGCACGGTGTTCCATGCCATGGTCAGCGGTGATTATCAGCAGGTCTCCGTCTTCCATTTCCGCCTGTATCTTAGGCAGGCAGCGGTCAATTTCCTCCAGTGAGCGCAGAGAGCCGTCCACGTCGCGGGTATGGCCGTATACGCTATCGGTATCCACAAGATTGGTAAATATGAACGTGCCTTTCGGGCGGTACACATTGTGTGATTCGCGGAGTGCATTTATCGTTCCCTGTATGCAGAAAGGATTTGTGTCTTTTCTCTTCGGGTGCGCAAAATGCAGATCCATTTCAGGGTCAAGGTATATTTCCTTGTTCAGCTTTATCTTTGAATGATAAGCAGTATTCACCAGGTCGCTGGTTTTGCCCACGGCTATAGTCCATACGCAGTCATCGCGGAGAATGTCAACAAGGGTGGTCTGTCCTATCGGCAGAACGGCATCATGCCTGTTGGAAGTACGCACTATCTCGCCTGCCTCCGTGCGTATATAGGGGCGGGCTATGGCGCGCGTTATCGGGATTCCCATTTCACGGGCAAGCGCAAAAGCTGTTTCCACTATGCGGTACTGCTCCGGCACGGGTATTACTTTTTCGCTCATGGCAAACTGCACCAGCGGGTCGCATTTGCTGGCATAGGCAATAAGCTCGCCTGTTTCCTCGTGGTGTTTGTAATTCATCTCAATGGCTTCCACGCCGCCGGCCATCTTATTGAAGAAACTCTTATGCCCGGTGCGTTTTTCCAATTCAGCAAGGAACTTCGGGTCAAAGCCATTCGGGAAAAGATTATATGTGCGGTGGTCAACAACGCCCATCATCTCGCGGTGGCCTATAAGGCTGTCCGCAGTGGCGGAAACCTGCTGTATGCGTTTTGCGAATGATTTGCCGTCGGCTTCGCCGAAACGGTTCCTGAACTCAGGAAGAACTATATTCCCAAGGCCCATTTTAGACAGATTTGGCAGATTTACATTTCTCTGTGTCTTTCCAAGCAGGAACTCAAGTGTGCTGAGTCCCATGGCGTCAATGACAATCATCAGTGCAACCGGGCTTTTCTTCATTTTTTCTCCTCTTATTTAATAAATCAGATTCTGTTTTAAGCGGCCAGCGTATTCCGCGGCGCCTGCTTCTGAAATATAGTATATTTATTTTATGCACCTTTTCAATCTGAATAGAAATTTAAAAATCACACTGACGCTGTTTTTTTTATCATTTTCCCTTGCGTCCTGCTACGCCGGCAATGAGAAAAGACCGCAGAAGGAAATATGCGGAATATCTTTTCCACTCTCCGTTTTTTCCGTGGAAAAACCTTATGGCGGACAGCCGGAATTTTCAGCAGCGGAAAATGCCTCATATACTGTTCTGGGCAGATATATTTCCGCAGAACTTGCCACGCTCGGGGCAAAAGTGACAGAACTGCCCGTAAAACCTTCACGCGGTATTATGAAAAGACCGCCTACTTTCGGACCGCGTGACAGAATTAATATTTTCGCTGAATTCAGCTGCGCCGGAACTGATAATAAAGAGGAAAAACAATATGGGGATTTAATTATCCTCACAGCGCCCTATGCAGACAAAGACAGAAGAACGCATACAGCCATGCTTATGAATATCGCAGCGGGTTTCATACGGGAATGCAGCAACAGGGAAAATACAGGCAGAAAAACAGGACTCGCCGCAGTATTTTATGACAGTGGTTCCGAAGAAGCAGCAATAACAGCCACGGAGAAAATATACGGAAACAGAGTAAAATGTTTTACCGCAGTTTCTGCACAATAACAGATTTACAGCATGTCCAGAATCTGCATGAATTCCTGCGGAGGTTCGGCCTCCGCGAATACGGTTATGCCTGAACGGTCCCGGAATTTCAGCCTCCAGGAATGCAGCATTATACGTGGAAATTTTTTCTGTTCCTGGAAATCACCATAAAGCATATCTCCGGCCACAGGATGTCCTTCCGAATAAAGATGAACCCTTATCTGATGTCTGCGGCCAGTAATGATTCCGGCCTCAATCAAAGTCCATTTTCTGCCATAATTTTTCATTACACGCCATTCGGTCTGTGAATGCTTACCATCGAAAGCTACAGATACACGCCCGGAGCCACGCTGTGACAGAGGTTTATCAATACGTCCCCGGCCCGTCATCTGCCCATGAACAAGGGCGACATATTTTTTTTCAAGGCTTCGTGTTTCAAAAAGTCCTGAAAGATATTTGTGTGCGTCCGGATTTTTGGCGAACAGGATAACGCCGCTTACATCACGGTCAAGCCGGTGAACGGCATAAATCCTGCCGTATTTTTTTTCAAGTATGCTGTATAGTGTTATTTCATCAGCCCTGTCACCGCGCCCGGCTATGGTAAGCAGGCCGGAGGGCTTATCCGCTATTACAAAATCTTCGCTTTCCTTAATTATAACCGCATCCATAATTCTTACCGCAATCCGTATTCCTTACAGTATTTCAGCATACATATTGCTGATTTTACAGTATCATGCTCCTTTAGGAAAATACGGTTTCATGCTCCGGCCTGAGTATCCTGTTTCTGACTACCGCAGCCCGCTTTTGAATTAAGCTGTTTTTCCCATGTTCTTCCTGCCAGTAATGAAACCGCTCCACCGGCCAGAAGGTATACCATGGAAACCACAATCGCAATGCCAAGACTTGATGTCATATCGGAAATTTTCCCAAGCACCACCGGGGAAATGGCGTCACCAAGAGCATGAATTATAAAAATTTCCACCGCAAAAGCCATTGAGCGCACCTCAAGCGGTACAGCCTCAACAATTGCGGCATGATAAGGCCCGGAATAGGCAAAAACAAAAAATTCAGCCAGGAATATCATAGCCAATGACCAGACCAGTGATGATGCGAACACAGCAGCTATACCAAAAGGAGCAGCCAGGACAAGACTGAAAAATCCGGTAATGAAATAGGCTCTGCAGGTATGTTTTCTAAGTCTGTCGGCAAACCAGCCACCGGCGAGCGTGCCTGTTATTCCGCCAAGCACGGTAAGTGCGCCAAAATAAAGCCCTGCCTTAGCCACGGAAAGCCCGAATGTGCGTTCAAAGAATGACGGCATCCACGCGGCAAGCCCGCCTACAGAGAATGTAGCCACGCTTTCTGCAAGGCATATAAGCAGAAATGTCCTGTTTTTTAAAAGAGACAGGTATTCAGGCAGTGAGGCTCTTTTATCTTCAGCCTCACGCTCCGGGGTTTCCCTGAAAAACAGGAAATATATTCCCAGCAGAATACCTGGAACAGCCACTATGTAAAATGCCTCACGCCAGCCGAAATGACCTCCTAACCAGCCGCCAAGAATATAGCCTATCGCGCTGCCCACCGGTATCGCAAGCGCATAAATGGCGAGGATGCGCGCCCGTCTGTCTTTTGGAAACCATTCAGCAAGATATGACGGAGAAACAGTACCGTAACCGGCTTCGCCGATACCTACTATTGAGCGCGCGGCAAGCAGCTGTCCGTAATTTCCGGAAAGACCGCCAGCCAGTGTGGCAATGCTCCAGACTATGGCGCTTACGCCGATAATTCCTGGTCTTTTAATGCGGTCCCCTATATATCCTGTAAACGGAGCCACACACATATAGACTATCATAAACGCGGAACCCAGCATTCCGAGGCGCACATCACTAAGTGCCAGTTCCTCTTTAATAAGTGGAAATACAGCAAAAAGAACCTGTCTGTCTATATAATTGAAAAGACTTATGAGAAACACAAACAGAAGTACCTTGTTTGCGTAATTTTTGAAAATTGTCATATAAAATATTATAAAAAAAATTGTAATATATGGTTAAGGCAGTCAGACAACGGGGCTTCCCCGCATTTCAAAGGAGATATCAATGAGCAAGAAAGAAGAAAAAAAGAAAAGTCTATCTTATGAAGCAAAAAACGGCTATGAGCTGATTTCGGATAAGGATCTTAAAAAATGCGACGAGCTTAATAAAGCTTACATGGATTTCCTTGGAAAAGCCAAAACAGAACGCGAATCACACGACGAGGCTGTGGAACTTCTTGAAAAAGCCGGCTTTACCGATATGGAAATAAACAAAAGAAACGGTAAAAAACTGAAACCCGGTGACAGAGTTTATTATTCCTGCGAGGGAAAAACCCTTATGGCCATTGTTGTAGGCAAAAAGCCGCTTGAAGCCGGAATGCATATTGTGGGTGGCCATACAGACGCGCCACGCCTTGACGTAAAACAGAATCCGCTCTATGAAAGCACCGGTGTTGCGCTTATGGACACACATTATTATGGCGGAATAAAAAAATACCAGTGGCTTACCGTACCGCTTGCCATACATGGCGTTTTTGTGAAACCGGACGGAAAAAAGATTTCAATATCGGTTGGTGAAGATCCGGAAGATCCGGTATTCTGCATAACCGATATTCTCCCCCACCTGGCAGCAGACCAGTACAAGAACAACATAGGTACCGCCGTTCCCGGCGAAAGCCTTGATGTAACAGTAGGCTCCATTCCATCAAAGGACAAGGAGGCAAAACAGAAAATCAAGGAAAACCTGCTTGAGATCCTGAACAAAAAATATTCAGTTACGGAAGAGGATTTCCTCTCAGCAGAACTGGAAGTAGTACCAGCGGCGAAGCCACGCGACTGCGGCTTCGACAGAAGCATGATTCTTGCCTACGGCCACGATGACAGGGTATGCAGCTATACAGCACTCAAAGCGCTTATAGACGTAAAAGGTACTCCGGAATATACTTCAGTGGTTCTTCTCTGCGACAAAGAGGAAATAGGCTCCGTAGGATCAACCGGCATGGCTTCCAATTTCTTCGAGAATGCCTCAGCCGAACTTCTGGCTCTTACAGCTGATGAATACTGCGAACTTTCGCTTAAACGTGCCATGAGCAATTCCTGGATGCTTTCTGCCGACGTGAACGCTCTTATGGATCCGCTTTTCCCCAGCGCATTTGAAGCAAAAAATGCCTCAAAGATCAATCACGGCGTATGCATAACCAAGTTCACAGGCGCCCGTGGCAAAGCCGGTTCTTCCGATGCTTCAGCCGAATTTATGGCCCATATACGCAGAATCTTCGCGAAAAACGAAGTTATCTGGCAGTCCGGAGAGCTCGGCAAGGTTGACCAGGGTGGCGGTGGCACAATAGCCTATCTCATGGCCCGTTATGGCATGAAGGTAGTTGACTGCGGCGTAGGACTATTCTCAATGCATGCCCCGCAGGAAGTAGCCGGCAAGCTGGATATATATATGGCTTACAAGGGCTATAATGCATTCTTTATGGACAAGCGCTGAATTATCTGATATAAATTAGATAAAGGCGGAAATATGAAAAGAATAATCCGGTATATAATTATCTCTGCAATCGCATCTGCCACTCTCCTTCCAGGCACAGCGGCAGCACAACAGAAGGGGCCTTATATGCCGGATATTTCAAAGGCCCAGACGATAGAGTACTCCCATGAAACCGTGGTTGTACCCTACCGCTGGACCACTGAAAGCATAACCAAAAACCTCATACGCGCGAATTTCAGCTATCAGAAAAAGCCTGATTCCACCTGTAATGGGACAACGGTATGGGCGGATTTCACCATTCAGACCGATATAGCCCCATGCATAGAGCCAGAGGAAAAATTCTACACTTTTGTGCGCTTTGTAACTGTAGACAATGTTCCGGGAAAACTGTTCCGCGCAAAAGATGACAGTGGCGATGAAACAGGAATACTCAGTGGCGGCTCCCTGATGAAATTCACGCTTAACAGGAACAAGCGCTGCTATATAATGACTTTCAACACCTGCAAAAAATGGGTACCGCGCTTCTTCCCGGATTTCAAGCTTATCCTGGAAAATTTCAAGTCGTATAAATAAAATTTAACCCGCAAAGGGATTAAGAGGATATAAAAATGACAGGAATAAAACTTTTTGTCACCGGAGGAACCTTCGACAAGGAATACAATGAGCTGAAAGGTGAACTGTTCTTCCGTGAATCACATATTAATGAAATGCTGACACTGGGACGCTCCCGCCTGAAAATAGAGGTGGAAACACTGATGATGATAGACAGCCTCTTTATGAAGGAGGAGCACCGCAAGAAAATTCTTGATGCCTGCATGAATGCGAAACAGAACAATATTGTAATAACGCATGGAACAGATACAATGCCTGAAACAGCACGCTATCTTGGCCCAAGAATACAGGACAAAACTGTTGTGCTAACCGGTGCCATGGTGCCTTACAAATTTGGTTCTTCAGATGGATTGTTCAATCTCGGCTCCGCACTTTCCTTCGCTCAGATTCTGCCACACGGCGTTTACATAGCAATGAACGGCCGCTGTTTCCCATGGAACAATGTGCGCAAAAACAGGGAAAAAGGCGAATTCGAGGAAATAGGCTACAAGGACCTGTAATAAAATCCGTATTATCAGGTAAGCCATAAACAGAAAATCCCGGTTTCATAAAGAACCGGGATTTTTTGTTTTTATGCAGATTTATGCTTCGCCACTGACCTGCTTTTTCAATACTTCTAACGCAGACCAAGTTTTTCGAAGAAGGATTTTTTCTCCTCCCAGCGTGCCCTGCTTTTATCATTAATAAGATATGAAGGCTCCCCCTCACCATCTATCCATATGGCTGCCGCACCTTTCATACCCTCTATTGCCGCAAAAGCCTTTTCCCTGCCCATCACAGCCAGCGCCACGGAGGAAAGGTAGTTCTCTTTTCCAAATTCAGGGAAATACACTGTAAGGCTTGAAAAATCCTTAATTGGATAACCTGTTTTTGTATCAATTATATGA
Organism: uncultured Elusimicrobium sp.; assembly: GCA_902783485.1. GTDB lineage: Bacteria > Elusimicrobiota > Elusimicrobia > Elusimicrobiales > UBA9959 > CACZRG01. The sequence goes on along the minus strand of CACZRG010000005.1, from coordinate 297 downwards.
GAATACTTCTGTCCCTCAATTTCCACAAAACCTTCACGGCCCGAAGATGAAACAACAGCACCGTGAGCAAAAATGAAGCGTCCCATTTTTTTCCCTGTAACTGTATTTGTAACCTGGTATTCCCAGCCGGTGCCACCATAGGCGAGCATATTTCCGCCAAGGCGCAGTTCAACCGGATAGGATATGGATGCCTTTTCAAGCAGCTTGTAGGCTCTTTCAAAGCAGTAGCCGCGCAACAGGCCGCCCAGATTGATTTCAACCGGTTTTTTGAGATGTACGGCCCTTTCAGCAGGATCT
>CACZRG010000004.1 GCA_902783485.1 uncultured Elusimicrobium sp. | reverse complement strand
CGTGCGAAGGGTATTCCTCATCAGGTACTGAATGCAAAGTACCATGAAATGGAGGCCCAGATTATAGCCCAGGCAGGCCGCAAGGGCCAGGTTACCATAGCCACTAACATGGCTGGCCGCGGTACGGATATTGTGCTTGGCGGAACACCGTATGATGAGGCGGCGCAGAAAGAGGTAGCCGCACTCGGTGGCCTTTATGTAATAGGTACTGAACGACATGAAAGCCGCCGTATAGATAATCAGCTGCGTGGCCGCTGTGCCCGTCAGGGCGACCCGGGAGCCTCTGTTTTCTATGTGTCTCTCGGTGATGAATTAATGCGCCTGTTTGGTTCCGACCGTATTGCCGCAATAATGGAACGTCTCGGAATGAAAGAGGGCGAGGTTATAGAATCCTCTATTATCACAAAGCAGATAGCCGGGGCGCAGAAACGCGTTGAGGGGCAGAACTTTGACGCGCGCAAACACCTGCTTGACTATGATAATGTAATGAACAAGCAGCGTCTGGCGATTTACAGCCTGCGCGATATGATTCTTGACGGTAATGGCGTGCCTGAAAGTGTAAAGAAAGCCATTGAGGAATGTATTACCGAACATCTGAATGAGTACGCACCTGAAAAAGAACATGCCAATCTCTGGGATTTTGAGAAAATAAATGTTTTCCTCAAGAGAACATTCGGTTTCGAGGTGTCCTATTCCGATGATGACAGAAACACACTTGTCCGCCCTGCGCTTGAGGAGGATATCCTTGAACGCGTGAAAATGCTTTATGAGGACAGACAGAGTGAGTTCGAGGAAAGAGGAATTTCCTTTGCTGAAGTGGAAAGAATGCTGTTCCTGCAGATAATAGATCAGGTATGGAAGAACCATCTCTACGAACTTGACCATCTTAAAAAAGGCGTTGGACTCCGCGCGTATGGCCAGAAGGATCCTCTTGTTGAATATCAGAGGGAATCCTATTATCTGTTTGAGAATATGATGAACAGAATACGCGACACCATGGTTTCATATGTGTTCCGTGTTCATGCCCCTGCGCAGCCTGCACCTCAGCCTGCGCAGGATCCGCGCAATATGAGACAGGCCGGTGAACCGGCACGTATGCCGGGGGAAAATACAGAAAAAAAGAAATCCCCGCTTCCTCTTCATGGCAAAATAGGCCGTAATGATCCGTGCCCCTGCGGTTCGGGTAAAAAATATAAAAAATGTCACGGAGCAAATCTGTAAAAGCGGAAGCGGGAAAAAGAGCGGCTGAAAAACTGCCTGATGACCGGACGGCTAAAAGAAAGGCCGCCCGGTTTCTACGTATTCTGCCATGGCTTCTTCTTCCCCTGACCCCGGTTTTAATTGTATTAAGTTATCCAGGATTCACTTTTTACTGGCTGGCCTGGATAGCGCTTGCGCCATTTTCTGTTTTTATCCTGCGCGCGAAGACATGGAAAACTCTTCTTACTGGAAGTTTCCTGTGTGGTTTTCTTACTTATCTCGGACTGCTTTACTGGGTTTATCCTACAATGCGGGCAGGTGCCGTGCCGGTGCCTTTTGCGGTGCTTGGTCTTCTGCTGCTGGCTGCCCTGATGTCCCTTGATTTTATTTTTACCGGTGCTTTCGGCTATTTTGTGCGGCGCACAGGCAACGGTGTTTTTCCTGTTCTCTTTGCCTCTGCCTGGGCAATAATGGAATGGCTTAAGGTTACCATAAATCAGAAAGCGGTGGCTTTTCCATGGTTCATGCTTGGCTATTCGCAGTGGAGCCGACCGGAATTTATACAGATTTCCTCCGTTACCGGCGTGTACGGGCTGAGCTGGGCTATATGCTTCACCGGCGCGCTGCTTGCCGTTGTATGTATGCGGAAGGAACCATTTTATAAAAGAATATTCGGAATGTTTCCCGCCGCGCTGCTTGCGGGCGGGCTGTGGGCATACGGTTTATATGTTATATCTCCTGAAACATCGCCTGACAGAACAGTTCCGCTGAAAGTGGCACTGCTTCAGCCCTGTATTAATCTTTATGAAAAATGGGATCCGGCGCGTGAGAGTGAAATAAAACAGAAACTGGGAGCCATGACCGGCAGGCTTAAGAGAAAAGATCTTGTGCTATGGCCGGAGAATGCTCTTCCAGGCTGGATAGATGATCCGCAGTACGCTTTATGGCTTGATGGCATAGCACGTGTATTCGGCAGCAGCCATATAGTCGGTTCCGTATCGCGTGGCGACGGGAAACGGGTTGCCGCATGTATGATAACACCCGAAGGTGCCGGGCCGGATTATCACAAGCGTGTGCTTGTTCCTTTCGGCGAGTATGTTCCCATGCGTGGTATTCTTGGAAAATTTATTGGTACAGTTGCCGCCTTAGGCGAGTTCCGCCCTGGAATGATGAAGCAGAATTTCATGCCGCTTAAAGGGCTTAAGGTTGCCCCCACAATATGTTATGAATCAATTTTCCCGTTCCTGTATGTATCAGATGCGGAGCGTGGCGCCGATATGTTTGTAAATATCACGAATGATGGCTGGTATCTGGATACATCGGCGCCGTATCAGCATCTTGCCGCGCTGGTGTTCCGCGCGGCGGAAACAAGGCGGCCTGTTCTGCGTGCCGCAAACAATGGTATTTCAGCTGTTATAAACAGAAACGGTGTGATAGATGTTTCCATGCCTCTTAACGAGGAAGGCGTGCTTGAAGCCTCCATAGAAGTGCCGCAGAAACAGCCACCTTCAGTTTATGTCAGATACGGTAATTTCTTTGTGGGCCTCTGCGCCCTGCTCTGCCTGGCTTTCGCAGTATCGCTTATATTTATGTGATTTATAATAACCTGCCGCTGATTGCGGTTCAGGCAGTCATTTTATCAGTTCGTCCTGTTTTCCGTGTATGCGAAGGGGTGTTGGCGGACTCCGGTTTTAACGGGTTGCATCTGTAAGCTCCCCGTTATCATCATATATCATTACAATATCCGGTATTCCAACATAGTTGCCGGAAAGGCTGGTATATGCTTTTCTGCTTAGAATCCTGTCGTTTTCATCGAAATATGTTTCTTCGGAAATCCACGGGGAAATACAGTTTCCTTTATCATCCGTTTTATTGCATACATCTTTCTTTGTATGGGTTATGTGTCCGCTGCTGTCACTGATTTTGTAAAACATCTGCAGGGAATTCGTTTTTTTTATGTTTCCGGCAGCTCCGTTACCTGGCTGGATTATGTATTCAGTTATTTTTGAAAGCTCACCTTTGTCATTGTATTCGTATGAATAGGTAAATTCCGTTTTCTTTCAGCAGTTTCCGTTTTCGTCCGGTTTAACGCAGTAAACAGCGCTTTCTGTTCTGTTACCTGGACCATATTCATAATACATGGCATATTCAACGGCGGTACATATTCCGGTTTTCGCATTTACTTCCGCACATTTATCATGATATATATTATTCCCGTCTTCATTATATTTCCAGTTCTGTCCAGTGGAGACTGAATATTCTGCACAGCTCAGGTCAATGTTAAATAGATTGCATTTCCTCGCTGAGATTTTTCTGCCACTGACAGCATATTCAAAAATATTGCCCTGGCCGAAACTGCCGCATTTTCCGTTTTCATAATTTTTACATGGAATATCCTGCACTGTAGCGTGTCCATGTTCATCATACGCATTTGCCAGGTATTTTGGTACGCTGCATTCCCTGTCAGGACAGAATTTTCTTAAAACATTATTACCTTTTTCATCATAAAAATAATTTATCGCATTATCTGTACGCAGGCATATCCCGTTTATATCATATGACAGGCATTTCATCAGTACGGATAGTTTACCGTCTGTATTGTAATAAGCAGTGCCACCTCTTGAACACATATCGTATCTGTCTTTTTTAAGACAATATTCCATGCGTTCGGGTTTTCCTGCGGTGTTATAAAATATTTTTTTCTTTACATCTGTTCCAGGGTATATTCTTTCAACAGTGCATACGCCTTTAATGCAGGTTATTCCGCAGTTTCTGTGACACGCTTTCATCAGTCTTTTTACCGGGTCAGGGTCACGGCTGTCAGCTGTACCGGCGGACTGGCTGTTCATCGTACTGCTGTTTCCTGAATTTTCATAGGCGGTTTCCGTTTTTTTCTCATGTATGACAGTCTGCTGTTGTGTTTCCAATGGTTTTGTGGAAGCTGCCGGAGCCCGTATTAAAACCGACACGCAGACGGCAGAAGCAGCTATAGCCGCTAACACTAACATTGTTTTAAAGACGACGGCCCTTTTTTCTCTTATATTGCATACAGGGCCTTTATCATTCCTGGTCCCGTTGCTGTTTCCGTACATATTCTCTCCATGCTGCAATGTGTCAGGCAGAATTTCATTTATTTTATAATTTTTTAGGCTCTTTTAAATGAAAGTATTGACACAATATATTTATAAAGGATACAAATATTACTTCGCTGTCATGAATCTGTTCAGAACCTCATTAAGCCGTAAAGATGCTGAAACAAGTTCAGCATGACGTAAAAAGTATAGAATCAATAATCTTCTTATAAAGAACGTTGGCTTTAAATGCTTTTTCTCCTGCGAGAAGTTTAATTTTGCTTATAAAGAAATTTCTGACTTGCTAATTGGAGCTGCGAAAACGGCGCAATGTTGTCAGAAGCATGTTTTAAAATATCTGTTAAGCAGGACAGACAGCAGTATTCAGTAATTTTCAATTGCTGATTGTCAGCTGAACAAATATTCAATAAGGAGAAGAGTTATGCTTGAATTAATAATCTGCATCATGGTGCTTTTTGGCCTCAGCCAATGTTAGTTCTTTTTCAAAAACAGGAAGCATCTTTTTTGTAAAACGGTATTAAATAAGCGTGTTGTAATTTCTAAAAGAGCCTTATCACTGTGTTGCGGCCCGTATGGTCGTCCTTTGATAAGGCTCTTTTCCTGCTTAGTAATTTGTTGAGTATATCCACTGTTAAGTAAGAATATTAAAATCAATACCTTTCTTATACAGATCGTAAAGCAGACACGGGAAAAGGCACTTTTTCCCGTGTTTCACCTGCCCAGCATTAT
>CACZRG010000003.1 GCA_902783485.1 uncultured Elusimicrobium sp. | reverse complement strand
ATGACTTCTTCGTTAAGTTTAAGTTTTGCCATTTAAAACAGGCCTCCATAAAATATTTAAATCTTATTTATATTATACAAATTACCCAGACATACAGGTATCTGTTTAATGCCATAAAAAAACTGTCCACGGCCTCAGATATTTTTACACTTACATTACACCACGGAATGCTATCATTTCAAGCATAATATACTGCGTTTTCCTGCAGTTTATACGGCAGACTGAAAAAACCGGTTAGCCGGGCTGAATGTTTTTCCCTATGGTTATAAATCCCGCAGGCAGCACTATGCATTGGAATTTATCGCTGAGTATGGAATTCATATGAGGGATTATACGCACCTCTCCGTTTACCCACGAGACATTCTGTATATCATCTTTCTCAATCCACTCGTATACACGCGGACCTATGCGTGGCTGTACCGTCCACACTACAGCATCGGCCCACGGTATTTTCCCCGGGTCGTCAGAAACATGAAATTCCGGAAATACGCCTGCCATCTTGTCCATTTTCAGCTCCTTAGTCAATGCCGTTAAACAAATCATGTCAGTCTGTTATCCCGGCATATAAAGCCTGAATAACAGGCCCGGTCCGTAAGGGACCGGGCTCTGGGACAGCGGACTGTACCCCGGATTCTGTAGTCTCCCTAATAGGGAAAACCGGGAACCATTTATCTGTTGCGGCCCACTTGGCGCTGCGCTTTCGCGCGGACGGGCAGTCCATACGCCGGCTTGGCCTTGCTGCCGAGGGGGCTTGCACTGCCGCCGTCCTTACGGAACGGCGCGGTGCGCTCTTACCGCACCTTTTCACCCTTGCCTGCGGTTACCCGCAGGCGGTATGTTTTCTGCTGCGCTTTCCATGCCCCGGGGATATTGCCCCGGAACCCCGGCTTATGCCGCTCCGCAGGCCACCAGGCCCGGAGGGAGAGGTTTTGCCGGCCTCATGCCCTGTGCAGTCCGGAAGTTCCTCCCAACCGCAAAAGCGGAAGAGCGGCTCCCCGTCCGCTGCCGGAATCCATAAAACTATAAAACCATACTCTCAAGGCACAGCCATGCGGCACATTCCGGACATACCGCAAATGTATCCGCTTTTTTTAAAAGCCCCGAAGTACTCGATGTAACAGACATATTGCAGCACGGACATGAAAGCCTGCCGCCGGCAACATCCCTGACTACAAAAATAATTCTCTTTTTTTTCGTGCGCAGAGCCTCATATCTGTCAAAAATTTCACGTGATGTAATTTTAGTACACAACTGTATTTTCTTCTGCTTTTCCAGGGCAGCGTATGCCTCCAGCTGCTGTTTTCTTTTCTCCAGGGCAGCTACGGTTTCCTCTTTTTTCTTCACGCATTCCTCAAGCGTCTGTTTCGCCCGGCTGTCCTCTTCCAGAGCTTTTTCTATATCTTCCAGAAGAACAAGTGCTGATGTTTCCAGTTCATCCTTACGTGTTTTGGCATTGTCTATCTGCCTTAGCATGGTCTGGTAGGCAGCATTATCTTTCACGGAATGTATCTGCAGCTGGTATTTTTCAATCAGGTTTTCAGTTTCCGCTACTTTGAGTTCCGCCTCACGCTGGCTGAGCTGAATCTTTTTAAGACTGTCCGCAAATGTCTGCCGGACAGTCTCTGCCTTTCGTAATTCTTCCTCAGCCCTTTTTATCTTTTCCGGAATGGAAGCGATCTCATCTATGTAAAGCCCGTATTGGAAATCTGTTTTCTGTATTTCCAGAAGAGTTTTTACATCAGGTGTACTTATGTAATCCATAGCTGTTCCGCCTCCCTACACAATATTATTATGTCAGTCTGGAAAAGCTATGCGTGATGGCGGCCAGTATGTAACCCATGCCTTGCCTTTTATATAACTTTCCGGAACAGGGCCCCAATACCGTGAATCACATGAACGGTCACGATTGTCACCCATAACCATATATGTTTTTTCCGGCACAGTCACAGGGCCGAATTCGTCACGTATACCTTCAGCGAAGAGTTTGCCGAACTGACGGTTCTCCCAGAATTTCTGATATTCTTCTCCTGAGATTTTTGATTCAGGTCTCCTGATTACATTATTGTCTGCAAACTGTGTATACTTTTCCTCATTCAGCTCTTTGTCATTTACAAAAACTTTTTTTCCTTTTATCTCAACTTTGTCGCCAGGCAATCCTATGACGCGCTTTATAAAGTCGCGGCCATACTGCCTGCCGCCACACTGAAATTCCTTCGGATCCTCGCTCGGGAAACGGAAAATCACTATATCACCACGCTTCACTTTAAAAAACCTTACAAGTTTCACTCTGGTATACGGAATGCGTATGCCGTATACAATTTTATTGACAAAAAGATGATCACCTACCAGGAAAGTACGTTCCATAGAGGTTGACGGTATCTTGAATGCCTGTACAAACAGATACATTACCACAGAGGCCAGTATAACAGCAGAAAATACTGTTTCCGACCATTCCATGTCTGAAGCTATTACGGAAAGTACACCTTTCTTTACGCCTTCTTCTTTTTTAGGCCACATAAACCAGGAATACACCACGGCAGCAATGAAACCGAACACACCGTATCCTATCTGTCTGCCGGTAAAGAGAATGGTTGTTGATACTTCGGCATTACGGTTATCAAGGCTTACTGTTAAAAGAACCATTACTATAAAGCCGGTGATACCATAGAACACGCAGTGCCATATTCTGGTAAGTGTATTATCCTCACCTAATTTATTCTTATCCCTGAGCAGGTGCGATCCGAAAAGATGCAGTCCCATCAGTATTCCTATCCAAAAAAGTTTCTCTTCCATTACAATCTCCAGATTATGTCTATTTAATATTGTGTTATTTTCCCTGGCTTATTTTCAACAGGGACATAAAAGCATCCTGGGGAATCTCTACCGACCCCATAAGTTTCATTCTCCGTTTGCCTTCTTTCTGCTTCTCAAGAAGCTTGCGCTTGCGCGTTATGTCTCCGCCATAGCACTTCGCCAGAACATCCTTGCGCTGCGCACCGAGTGTTTCCCTGGCTATTATCCTGCCGTTTACCTGTGCCTGTATGGCTATCTCGAACATATGCTTAGGTATAAGCTGCTTGAGTTTTTCGCACAGCGAGCGGGAACTTGACAGTGCCTTGCTGCGGTGCACGATATATGAAAGGGCATCAACCGTCTCTCCATGAAGCAGTATCTCGACTTTTACCATATCGGACGATTTGTATTCCGATGAAGTATAGTCAAACGAGGCATACCCTTTTGAGACGGATTTCAGTTTATCATAGAAATCCATGATTATTTCCGAAAGCGGAAGCATATACTCCACTATGACGCGGGTGGTTGAAATATATTCAATGCTCAGATGTTCACCGCGCTTTTCCTTAAGAAGGTTCATTATGCCTTCCATATAGGTCTGCGGAGCTATTATCCGCGCACGGACATACGGTTCCATAACGTCCACAATATCGCCGTGATACGGAAAATCAGCCGGATTATTCACATCCCTGTAGTCCAGTGTTTTGAATTCCTTATTTCTGGATTTCACCTTGTATATAACATTAGGATTCGTGACAATAAGCGGAATATCAAACTCACGCTCTATACGTTCCTTTATGATATCCAGATGAAGCAGTCCCATGAATCCAAGACGGAAACCGAAACCAAGTGCCTTTGAGGTTTCACCCTGAAATGTGAATGAAGAATCTGTGAGATTAAGTTTTTCAATGGCTGTCTTCAGCTGCGTGTATTCCGTGGTATTTACCGGATAGAAACCGGCATAAACCACAGGACGCACGTCCTGATATCCGGGCAGGGGGGCGTCAACCGGTTTGTCCTTCTCAAAAATGGTATCACCCATTTTTATCTCATGAATATCCTTTATGCCGGCGACAATATAACCGACTTCCCCAGCCTGCAGGGAATTTCCTTTTATAAGCTTGGGACTTAAAGTTCCCATTTCCTCTATCTTATAGGATTTACCATTCGAAAAGAAGGTTATATTCTTGCCGGGAGACATTCTGCCATCAACTACACGTGTATATATTATCACACCCTTGTATGAATCATAGAAAGAATCAAAAACAAGTGCCTTAAGCGGTCTGTCAGGGTCGCCGGATGGCGGAGGAACTTCTTTTATGACACGCTCAAGCACTTCCCGCGCGCCACGGCCGTCCTTGGCCGAAATACGCGTAGAATCAACAGGATCCCTTAGAACCTCCCATATCTGCTCCTCAGTGGCATCGGGATCGGCAGAGGCAAGGTCTATTTTATTTATAACAGGTATTATGGTAAGCCCCAGCGACTGTGCCAGATGGGCATGGGCCAGAGTCTGAGCCTCCACACCCTGGGAAGCGTCAACAAGCAGTATTGCTCCTTCGCAGGCTGCCATGGCGCGGGAAACTTCATATGAAAAGTCCACGTGTCCGGGAGTGTCTATAAGGTTCATTATATATTCCTGACCGTCTGTCGTACTCCTGTAATGCATACGCACGGCTTTTGCCTTTATGGTTATCCCGCGCTCACGCTCCAGCTCCATTCCGTCAAGAAACTGTTCCTTCATCTGCCTGTCCGGCACCGTTTCCGTAAGACGCAGAAAACGGTCGGCAAGCGTGGATTTGCCATGATCAATATGGGCTATTATACAGAAATTTCTTATGTTCATATTCAAAATATTGTCCGGTTCTCCCGGTCGTAAAATTCGCGCACCTGCTCCGCTCCAGGCATATCAAGTACTGAAATAGCCTGCGTGGCGGCTGTCCTGAAATTAAGATTGCGCACTGCATTTTTCATGCGCAGATACATTTTCGGCGTAGCTGAAAGCGCGTCAACTCCGGTACCGGCAAGAAAGGATGCCGCTTCCGGAGAAGATGCCATCTCGCCGCATATACTTACTTTTTTACCCTTGCGGTGAGCCGATTCGGTAACAAGGTGTATAAGCCTTAGCACTGCAGGGTGAAAAGGCTCATAAAGCGCCGAAACATACTGGTTTACCCTGTCAACAGCAAGCGTGTACTGAACAAGATCATTTGTTCCTATGGACACAAAATCTGCGGAATCCAGAAGTTTATCAACAGTAAGCGCCGCAGAGGGAATCTCTATCATTATACCAAGACGGCATTTTCTGTGCTTTTTCCCTTCCCTGGCAAGTTCATTTACAACCACGTCTGCTATCTGCCGCACGGCTTCCACCTCACAGCAGGAAGCAACCATGGGAACCATAACGGACAGATTTCCATTTGTGTTGGCACGGAAAACCGCACGGAGCTGTGTTTTAAGCAGTTCCGGATATTTAAGAAACAGTCTTATTCCCCGGAATCCCATAAAAGGATTACGTTCATCACCAAGTCCTTTTATCCCGAGCCTTGTGGCCCTGTCTCCGCCTATATCCGCTGTACGCACAACTACCGGCAGCCCGGAGTAAGCCCTGGCCAGCGCAGAATATTTTTTATACTGTTCTTCCTCTGAAGGCAGATCAGTACGGTTCATAAAAAGTCCCTCAGTGCGGTAAAGACCTACTCCGTCTGCCTTAAGACTTTTCCATGCAAATGGCGAATCCTCTGAATCAAGATTTAAAAACAGCTCTACCGTATGTCCATCTACGGTTATGGCCGGCAGTCCCCTGAGCCGCTGAAAGAACCTTTCCTCCTTCTGCAGCTCAGCGCGGCGTTTTCTGTATGATTCTATTATTTCCGCAGTGGGATTCAGTATTACAGTACCCTGCTCACCATCTATTATTATGTAGTCTCCATTCTGCATCTGCGACGTAAAATCAACGAGACCAACCACAGCAGGAAGTCCCACACTCTGGGCAAATATGGCTGTGTGGCTTGCCTTTGAACCCAGATCAGTGCAGAATCCAAGGACCTTCTTGTTATCCCTGAAAGCTATTGTATCAGATGGAAAAAGACTGGAAGCCGCTATCACCGCTGGCGCTTCCATATTCTCAAGCGGATTCTTTTTTTCACAGGACAGTTTGCCCATTATCTGCTTGAAAACATCAATAAAGTCAAAACGTCTCTCCCTGAAATACTCATTATCTATGCGGGAAAACTGCTTTTCAATATTTTCCAGGGCACTCTGCAGTGCATATTCGGCGTTTATATGGAATTTTTTTATCTGAACAGGAATATCATGCGTTATTACAGCGTCCGAAAGTATAAGATTATGCGATTCTATAATTCTGGCATGTTTTCTGCCCAGCACGGTCATTACCCGGGCATGCATGGCATTAAGATCCTCACGCGTGGCCGCCACGGCAGTATTGAAGCGCCGTATCTCGGCCTCTTCCCCTCCTGGCGGAATAATATGTTTTTCCACGTGTATCTGGTCTTTTTTTACCAGCAGAACCGGCCCCATTGCTATTCCAAGGCTGGCCGGTATGCCTTTTCTTATCAGCATAAACTCTTATCAGTCCTCGTCAAATTTATCCTTGAAAAGTTTTTCTATGGTCTTTACAGCCTCTTCCTCGTGGCTGCCTTTTGCGGTAAGCGTGAGTACGCTTCCACAGGCAGCGGCAAGCATCATAACACCCATTATGCTTTTGGCATTCACATTCATGCCTTCCTCGTTTTCCAGCCACACCTCGCAGGGAAATGAGGAGGCGGCATTTACTATAAGCCCGGCTGGTCTGGCATGTATGCCTAATTCATTGACAACCTTAATCTGTTTTTTTATCATAAGCAAATAGAAATCAAAGGGAGCCCTGTTATTGAGAAAAATACCGCTATAAGAAAAACTGCCGACGCCGCAGCCTGCGCCCCTACGGCACGGGACGCGATAAATCTTCCAAGAAGTACAGCAACCGCTATCACTGCTGTTTTTACCGCGCAGACAGACATATCATCTCCGGTAAATCTGATCTTCATAAAGAAACAGCATAACAGCCAGATGACAAGCGCGATGGAAAATATAAATCCTGAAATATCCAGTGCACGGTTCATTTTTTCCAGTGGAAGGGAAGTCAGCCCGTAAAGATTTTTTTCTCTTCCGTAAAATCCCGCAAGCAGACATTTCCAGCGCATGAAACAGGCTGCCACTGAATAAACGATTATTGAAAACAGTGGGCCGGCAATAAGCAGCATATGCGACGGACGATAGGAAATTATATGAAAATTGAAAAGCCAGCCTGAAAAACCGCATATTATCCATAAAAACAATCCTGTCTGAAGCGAAACAGGCCTGAGTTTCGCCCAGAATATCCTGTCGCCGAAAGATGCCAATGCAGCAGACAGACTCTGCTTTATTTTGGTACAGCGCTCAGCCTTTTCCGCTCCAGAGGCTATATCTTTTTCCAGCTGTGCCGTTGCACCGGCAAGCAGCGGAGCCATGACAGGATTAGTATTAACAGACTCAAAGTTTCTGAGCATGGCCTTTTTCTTCTCTTCTGAATCAATGTATATACTGTTGAGAAAAGGCATAACCGCGTAAAGGAATCCGAAATTCTGATAGCGCTCATAATTCCAGCAGGACTGTATAAGGAACAAACGTCCGAAAACGCAGCGTAGCAGTTTTTTGTCCTCCGTACCAGCAGGATAATATATTCCGGTCTGTCCATCAGTGGCTTCCGCGGCAGTTTCTGCACAGTCCGAAGCGGAAACAGCGGACTTTGCTCCGGATACGATATAATTCCTAAAACGGAAATAAAGCACAGCGATACCTGTTACCGGAATAACAGAATATGCAAAAGCAGCACCGTCCTGCAGACAGGCCACCTGCCGGAAGCACTGTGAAAAAACAAGAGCGGTCATACCGGCAGTCAGAACAAAGACAAACATTGTCAGAAACTCAAGAACATAGGAACGGACAAACCAGAAACCGAAGCGCGTTCTGCCGGCATTTATATCCTCTGCGAAAAAAATATTCCATGAAGAGCGTATTTTCCTCAGTTTTCTTTCGGCAGGAGAATAAAGACATGAAAAGATCAGACCATAAAAAAATGAAAGTGGTTCTGTAAAACCGGCTGCACTGTATGCTGTAACAGCGGCCACCGTGCCGGCAAGACCATTAGGAGGAATGGTACCACCAGCTGGTATTTCAGATGAATAAAGCAGATCGAAGAAAAGCCCGAAAACAGCCCCCTCCAGCGGACAGCCGTTAACAAGTCCTGTCAGGGCACCGGCAAAAAAAGGTCTTGAAAAAAGAAACTGTGCAATTTGTACAGAATCCAGGGTCAGGATTCCGGAAATCAAACCGGCAATGACTGTCTGCGTAAAAGGATTCATGTATCTGAAATTCCTGACATATCCAGTGGTATGTCTGAAGGCACACCGCGTAAATCAAGCATGACGCCACGGCCGGATATGCCGGCAAGAAGTTTTCTGTCTTCATCGCACAGGACAGATTTTCCACCACTGCAGTGATTGCGGCATGTAGTATATATGATTCCACCGATATTTAGAGATGGGATACTTACACCAGCGCGCAGCAGCGCCACGGCCTCACATAGTCCTGGCATAAGTACCATTATACGT
>CACZRG010000002.1 GCA_902783485.1 uncultured Elusimicrobium sp. | reverse complement strand
CGCAAAAACCGGGGTGGCAGCCATAGCAAAAACTGTACCTAAAAACAAAAGTTTTTTTATCTTCATTTTGATTCTCCTTGGATTTTTTATTACTACCATATATCTATTTCAGATGAAAACTCCTCTTCAAGAAGCGCCATGTCATCATCAAAGGAAGAGCCGAATATACTGCTTTCCTCCGATGCGATGGAAGCTGTTTCCAGCTGAACCGGAGACATTTCCCTTCCTGTGATTATGACAAATACAGCCACAGCCATTACCGCTGCGAGTGAAAAAGCAACCATCTTTTCACGCATTCTGAACAGCAGCGTATGGTGCTCAGGCTCCTTCTCACCGCAGTTCAGAATATACTTTACCACAGCTTCCGAAGGAAGTTTTTTTTCTGATGAAAGTACTTCCTCAGCCCGGCGGAGCGCATTCACCGTTGAAGAACAGTGCGGGCAGCTGCCGATGTGGACTGCTGTTTCAGCGGCCTCATCACCGGAGAGCTCTCCGTATGCAAAGAGGATTGCCTTCTCCTCAAGCGGGCAGTTTTTGTTTTCCATCATACTCATATAACGGATATATCCTCCATTTTATTGCATATATTTTCAGGATATGCATCAGATCTCATTTTTCCTCCAGTTTTTCACGGAGCACTGCGGCGGTACGGCTCATTCTTGACAGAACAGTACCAACGGGCTCCCCCAGCAAAGTGGAAATTTCCTTGAAACTTAATCCTGAATAGTGTCTTAAATAAAAAATTTCTCTTTGTTCCTGTGGCAATGAGGCAATAGCACTGTTTATCCTGTCAGCGAGACAGGCATTCTCAAACATGAGGTCCGGTCTGTCTGAATCCCTGTCCTTTATCCCAAGTACAACAGCTCCTTCAGAATCATATTCTTCCTCAGCCGGTGTTTCCAAAATACCCAGCGACGTCCTGTTTTTTTCCCTGCGGAAGTAATCAAGCGCAGTATTTCTGGCAACAGTAAACAGCCAGGCGCGGAATTTCTGCACAGGTCTGTATGCACCAGGGTTCCGGACATACTTGATAAATGTTTCCTGAAACAGATCTTCTGCCGTGTCGCGGCTGTCTGTAAGTCCAAGCAGAAAACCGAACACATCAGCTTTGCATCTGTTCACAAGCTCCTCAAGGGCGGCATGACTGCCGTCCGCAAAAGCCGCGGCAAGTTCCTCTTCGGTCATTTTCCTGATATTCATTGAAAAAGACTCCCTGCTGTCAGCATGAATATCCCGCCTTTTCTGGAACATAAGGGTAATAATTTAATATCATAATAAGATAGTGATACGTATAATTATTGTTTTTTTTCTTCTGCTTTTTCAACTGTGGCCTGCCTCATTCGCCTTAGCAGAGGAAAAATCTCCCTATGATCTTTACCGCGAAGGCTTTCTTACGAAAGCCGCGGAAGCCTATGCCGCAGAAGCGGAAAACAATAATAACGCACGCCCTCTGATGAATGCCTCCATGTGCCTGCGCCAGGCCGGGAAATACAAGGAGGCGGAAACACTACTGCAGCAAGCTGCCGCGAGAGATCCTGAAAACGGTGAAATATTCTCGGAACTGGGCTGGCTTAAATTCCATCAGGCAGATTATGAAAATGCCAAAAATGATTTTACACGGGCACTGGAACTGAATCCGGAGCTCCACAGGGCAGAACTTGGTTTAGGCAGCGTGTACAGCAGTCTTGAGAACAAGGAAGAGATGATAAAGCATCTCAACCGCTACAAGACAATGAGGCCTGATTTTGCCGGTGTTGATTATATTATAGCCTCCAATTACATGAAATTTCAGATGTATAAGGAGGCCGAAGATTTTCTTATAAGCGCTCTGCGCAAGGACCAGTTCTTTACCGAAGCGAGAATTCCACTTGCCGGAATATATATACGACAGCATAACAAGAACGCAGCATGGAACCAGTATGTGCGTGCTCTTGCCGCCGCCCCTTCCCATCCTGTGGCACTTAAAATGAAAAACCGCCTGCGGAAGCAGGGCAGATTCGCAAGACAGCCTGATGAGATACGCCCACCGTTCAAAATTGCAAAGCCACTGAAAATGGAACCCGTGGACGCAGTAAAAAAACTGCTCAAATCAGTAAAACTGCGGGTCGGTCTTGGAACAAACAATATGGGAGGGCAGGGAACAAACAATATACTGAGGCTGAAATCCTTCAACGGAATGACCATTACCGGAAAAAACTCCCAGAAAGTATTTGCAACTGTTCCTCCCGACGAAGTATGGACAGCAGTGTGGCAGGGTGGCAGCTTCATAATGAAAAACGACAAGGGAAAATCCATAGGCCCTTTTACCGGGACTGTCATAATAACCCCCAGGACAAAAAACGGCACGGTAATATTTGAAGCATACAGAAAAACAAAGAATCCGTGGTTCCGGACCGGAGACAGACAGTATCGCGGTTCAATAGAACTGTTCCCGTCACGTGGCCGTGGCATAGGTGTTGTAAATGTTGTGGAGGCAGAGCTTTATCTTTTAGGTGTTGTGCCAAGTGAGGTAAGTCCCCAGTGGCCTTTTGATTCACTCAAGGCTCAGGCCGTTATAGCCAGGACACAGATATTAATACGCCGCGCTCGTGGTGGAATGCACAGAAAAGACGGTTATGACATCTGTGACGGCCAGCACTGCCAGGCATACAAAGGCAAATCCAACGAACACAACAGCACAAGCAAGGCTGTAATAGATACTGAAGGTGAAATACTTACCTATAAAGGCAGACCGGCTGAAACATTTTTCCACGCCAGCTGCGGTGGCTGGATACAGGCCTCCGGTGAGGTGAACGGCTGGGCCAGGGTTCCATATCTTGTATCTCATGAAGACGGAGACCCGGATCACCCCAAACAGCCTCTTGATCCCTGGGATCTTCACATATGGCTTACCGGAAAACCAGAAGCTAACTGTAATGATCCACAGAGGGTTTCCCCGTCAAAATTCCGCTGGATGAAAATTCTACGCCAGAAAGATATAACGATGCGCGTGAACCGCAGTCATAAAATAGGCGAGATAACAGATATAATTCCCCTGCAGCGTTCCAGGGCCGGAAATGTGAATTCCCTGAAAATAAAAGGGATTAAAGGCGAAGTAACAATAACCAGGGAACATCTTATAAGAAATATTTTAGGATTCACATCGCTAAAAAGCACTCTGTTCGATCTTGAGATAAACCGCCGTGAGGATGGTTCAATAAAGAACTACTGGATATATGGTGGAGGCTGGGGGCACGGAATAGGACTGTGCCAGAGCGGTTCTGCAAGCCTTGCCGGACACGGGAAATCATACAGACAGATACTGGATTTCTATTTCCCTGGAACCAGAATAAGCAAAATCAAATATTATTCTGTTAAAAAGAAAACAGCTCCGCAGACAAAACTTGTTCCTACAAAGAAAACAGACACGGCAAAACCTGAACGCTCTGACAGCAGTGATGATGTAATTCCTGATATAAAGCCTTACGAATCCGTTGCCCCCAAAGGTGATGAATCAATAAATCAGGACAATGACGGAAATCAGGGAAACGATGAAAATCATGAAAATTCCGGTGGGGCATTACAGATGATAAATTCATATTCAGTTCCCGCCGGGAATGAAGCATTTGATTTCCTCCCTGCTGCCGACGGAGATGATGAGCCACTGCTTCCTTTGAGAAAAGGAAAATAAAACTACTCAGGAGTCTATCTTAAAAAATCTGCCGTTCCTCTTCCTGAAAAAAACACCTTCGGAATTAAGAAGTTTAAGTTTTGTCTCTATTCCGCCAGGACCTGAGTATCCTCCTGCGCTTCCGTCAGAACATATTACCCTGTGACATGGAACATACGGTGCGAATGGATTATTTTTCAACGCCATGGCAACTGCTCTTGCACCACGCGGACTGCCGGCAGCCGTGGCAATCTGTAAATAGCTGCGTGTTTCCCCGGCAGGTATTTTCAGACATTCATCCCATACCCTTTTGAAAAAAGGCGGGTATTCTGCAGAGGCAATTTCATACTCCTTTCTGTCCATAACCTGATTATATAAAAAAGAAACTGCTTCATCTGCATACAAAAAACACAATATCCAGGCAGATATGCGACAGCACGCTGTCGCAGTCACATGCTATGTTTTAGTAAAAAAGACAAAATCAAGGAGACAATATTTATGAATATTCCTGCAATTGCGGATATGCCGGTTATTGAACGACCAAGAGAAAAAATGCTCAGATACGGCCCCGGAAAACTTACAGAAACGGAACTGTTGTCAATCATAATAGGTACAGGAACACGGAATATGGGTGTAATGGCGCTTGCCGGCAGCATAATAAATCATTTCGGCAAAGCAGGTCTGCCTGTGGCAGGCTGCGCTGATTTAAGCATTTACAATGGCACAGGGCCGGCCAGAGCCTGCCGTATAGCGGCAATCTTTGAGTTGGGCAGACGTTTTCTGCAGGCAAAGAAAAACAGTATATACCTGAAACCAGAGGATATATGGGTACAGATGCGCGACATACGTGATGCAAAAAAAGAACATTTCGTTACTTTTTACCTGGACACAAGAAATCAGGAAATCAAAAGGGAAATAATAAGTATAGGTACACTGAACCTTTCACTGGTACACCCAAGAGAAGTTTTTGAACCTGCGGTAAAAAACCTGGCCGCAGGTATAATCGTAGCGCATAACCATCCTTCAGGCTGTCCTGATCCATCGGAAGAAGATATAAGCACTACCCGAAGACTGGTTCAGGCCGGAAAACTTTTAGGAATAAACCTGATAGATCACATAATAGTCTGCCGTGATACTTTTTCAAGCATGAAGGAAAAAGGCTTCATTTAAAAACAGCATATATGCAGCTGCAGACACATCTGTGGAACAGAACAGAAAGCAGACAGGACTTATATATAAAAAAAAGCGGCCTCCATAAAAGAAGCCGCTTTTTTAACCTTTCAGAATAAGAACTATCCCATTACAGAAAGTGTTTTCTGCATAAGTTTCTTCAGATCTTCCGGATCCGGCGAGCGGTTCACAGCTTCCTGATATGTGATTCTCTGCCTTCTGTAAAGATCTATAAGAGACTGATTCATGGTAATCATGCCCTTGCTTCCACCAGTCTGAATGGCTGTGGAAATCTGCTCAACCTTCTGCTCACGGATAAGATTGCGTATGGCAGAGGTACATATCATTACCTCGCAGCACAATGTTCTTCCCTTGCCATTTGCGAGAGGCAGCAGCTGCTGGGCAAAAACACCCTGAAGAACAAATGAAAGCTGCACACGGATCTGCTCCTGCTGATGTGGAGGGAACACGTCTATAATACGGTTTATTGTCTGTGCTGCGTCAGATGTATGCAGGGTTCCAAGCACAAGGTGTCCTGTTTCGGCAATATTCAAAGCAGCATTGATAGTTTCAAGATCACGAAGCTCACCGATGAGAATCACATCAGGATCCTGACGGAGAACATGGCGGAGGGCAGCGCTGAAACTTTCTGTATCCGCTCCCACTTCGCGCTGGTTCACAATGCTCTTTTTATGCGTATGAACATATTCAATAGGGTCCTCGATGGTCATTATATGATAACTTTCATGTTCATTCAGATAATTTATCATTGAGGCCAGTGTTGTTGATTTTCCAGAGCCTGTTGGTCCCGTTATAAGCAGCAGTCCCTTTGTAAGCTTCATTAAATCATATACTACAGGAGGGAGATTGAGATCTTCAAAGGATTTGTATTTGGCAGGAATGGAGCGGATAGCCGCACCTATTATTCCACGCTGGCGATATGCATTCATTCGGAGACGGCCCATCCCTTTGATACCGAAAGCAAAGTCAAGTTCGTTGGTGGCCTCAAAACGCTGGCGCTGCGCGTCTGTCATAAGTGAAAAAATAAGGGACTGGCAGAGATCCGGTGTCAGTTTGTCAAACGGTGTAGGCTGAAGCTGTCCGTCCACACGGACCATAGGTGTTGTTCCAGCCGTAATGTGAAGGTCAGATGCACTGTGCTCGTGCATATAGATAAACAAATCACTCATTGTTACCATTGCTGCGTCTCCTGAAAATATAGAGTTAAAAATCTGATAGAAACTACAGGTTATATTCTACCATAAATAAAAGCATCAGGGTTAGAATAATTCTTCGTCAGATTCCATTGCCTTTAGGAAAGCCTCATCCGGATCTTCCTCCGGCTGCTCAAATCCCGTAGGAACAGACTGAGAATAGCGTTTTTTCGGTGCCGGTGGAAGAGGAAGCTGTTTTATTTCATTCGTTTTCTTCTTCCGGGCAGACAGTTTCTTCCTGGCTTTCTGTATAATGGATTCCTTCGCAGACTGATCCGTTTTCCTGCTGATATTCCTTACTTCCGTACGTACAGCCGTCTCAGATTCATAGTTATTTCTTGCTGGTACGGCACGGGCTGTTTTTGATGTTCCGGTATCAAGAAGCTCTATGGCATTATTATTTATTCCGCGTATAAGCCTGTTCTCTTCAACATCAACCTCAAACTGATATATGAGCGGATCCTGTCTTGATCTCGGCAGACGGTACTGAACAACGTATACAGCAGCATGAAGCGGAGTAGCTGTCCATTTGTCCTCCGCCTGATTAGCTGATGACGCAAGGAACGAATTAGAGAACCAGCTGCTTATTGTTCCACGTCCGCCTGAAAGCCTGTAATCTTTTACAATTTCCACTGCTTTTTCAAGCTTGTCATTGGTCGTTACCGGAGGAGCCACCTTTACAGGTTCCATTGACTGCTCCTGTTCTTCCTGCGCAGGCTCAGGAGCAGGTGAAGAAGGCTGCTGCGTGACAGATTCAGGCTGCTGCTGATTCTGCTGTTCCGTCTGTACAGGAACTGCCTCCTGCTGGGACTGAAGCATATTATCCGGCCGTTCTTCCGCCGGCTGATTCTGCTGTGGCAGGGAATCCCCCCTGGCTATATTATTACTGCCCGCATTTCTGGATCCGCCTAACACAAACAGCAGTATCACACCGCACAGAAGGCAGATAATCATCCCCATTGCTACAACCAGCAGTTTGTTACTTCTCCCACGCTCCGGAGCCTCGCCTACAGGCATTGACTGCCCGGCATTGAATACAGGAGGCTCGTCATTTTTAACCCTTGAATTCAGAACGGTACTCAAAGTACCCGCAGCAGGCTCCTTATGTCTGTTTTCAGGCTGAATATAATGCACGGAATCCTGTTCTACAGGCAGGGCGACAGTGGATTTAACCTCTTCATGTCTGTCATTGGGGCTGTAATAGTTTACGGCAGGAGCAGCGGATTCCTCATTTTTACGCAGTTTGCTTGTATTTATCTCAAACTGTGGCAGTACGCTGGACGAGTCTGAGGCAACACTCATTCCAGCCAGTTCAAGAGCAGGAGGAAGATCCTCCTCTTTTCTGTTTTCATGAGATGCCGGCTTTATATCCAGAACACCTGAATCCTGCTGTCTGTGAGATGACTCTCCGTTTTCATCTGATGACACTGATGAAACAGCAGGGCCTTTTGTACGGCTGCTTTCAAGCGAAGCAAGCTGAACATTAAAGTCAGGGATCTGCTCAAGTTCCGATTCTGTACCATCTTTATTATCAGCAGCTTCTATTGAACGGTGTATTGAAGAAATACTCGCTGGAATATTCTTGATGATTTTAGGCGCAGCATGTTCTGACTCTTCTGCCGGTGCAGGAGGTGCCGGAGCTACAGACACGTCAGGCTGCGGTTCTTCAGTTTCCTCAGGAGCAGGCTCTTCTTCGGCAGGTGAAGGCTCAGGCTGCTGAACCTGCTCTTCCTGAGAGATATTAAACTCCTCCGGAATTTCTTCACCGGCATCAGCAGCCGGGGCCGTTTCCTGCGGAACAGCAACAGGCTGAGGCGGAACATCATTTACATAGTAATCTGAAAAATCATTCTGAATCTCAACAGGAGCTGCGGATGAAGCCGTAACAGGAGCTATATTCAGGAAATCCGTACCTGATTCAGAGCCTTCAGCCGCCATATTCTCTGTTGGGAAAACATCCTGTGGCATGGTATCGGCCTGAACATTCTGCTGCGGTGTTGCATATATATCCGCAGCCCTGAAAGGGTTGGCATCGTCTGCCAGGGCTTCTGTCTGGGAATCCTTTCCTATGGATTCAATAGATGCTGCCTGAAGCAGATTGCCTGAGTCAAACATTTCATCCCAGACATTTACACCTGGCAGCTCCTCCTTTTTGGTTCTGGTTGAGGAGGAAAGCATGGCAGGATCCTTTCCTGCCATGATCGCTTCATATGTTTCCCGCAGAAGCCTGTCCTCGTCATCCATGGAGGCGAGTTCGGTATCTGAGGAAATTTGGGATTCATCTGTTAAAGCTGAATTATTACCAGCATTTACTTCCTGAAGGAGAGGGCCTTCATCCTCTGCAGGCTTTTTTGTTTCTACAGTCTTTTTATCAATCCGGCCCCGGCTGGAAAGTTTTGCGGAACGTATTCCTGACATCGCAGGAGGCTGTACACTTTCTTCTTCTTTTTCTGTTTCAGCAATCGAACGTGGCGAAAGTGAATGTCCGCTATTTCCAAGAGTTATTGGGCCAATACGTTTCGAGGATTTAAGTTTTCCGTCTGAAATTCTGCTGTCTTTCTGTTTTTCCTGCGAAACACTGTCTGTCTTTTTATCCTGTTTTGATTTTTCGTAAAGATATGCAGTGGCGGCAGCTCCGGCGACCTTCTTTACAGAAGAATCTGACTGTTTTCTGTCCGATTCTTCAGATTCTGTTCCGGAAGTACTTTTCCTGTGTACTGAAGAATCATGTTCTTCAGAATCAATGTCTATCACCGCAGCAGAAGATGAAGATTTTCTTGAAGCCGGAGTTTTAACCGGCTTTCCTGAAAGCGTGGTAAAATCGTATATAATGCCACCAGCCTGCTGCGGAAGCAGATTCAGTGTCTGATCCTCCTCGTCGGGTTCAAAATCTATCAGACCACTGCGGAAATCCTCTGAAAGACTTATTTTTGTAACAGATTCACGCCGTTCAGGCTCTGTTTCCTTGTTCTTCAGTTCATAGAAATAAATCGGCGGCCTGCCCTGACTGTCATTTGAAACATCATAAGGTGCCGAATCTGATGATTTTCGCTTTCCGCCTTTAGTATATGATTTTATTGTTTCTGCGTAACTGTCATCAATCTCTGTTTCTATGGCATCCGAACTGTCCTGTCCTGAATAGTCGGCCCCACTGCCAGAAATAAAACCATCAGCAAAATTTGTGCTTCCTGACTCATCAGTTTCCTGTGGCAGACGTCCCTCTTCCGTAAGTTTTTTTACAGGAAGTTTTCTGCGTGACATTTCCTCAGGTGCAGGGAGAGGATTTGGATCATCATCAAAAACGCTCTTTCCCCCCTGCCTGTGGGCATTGCTCTTGAAAGTCTGAATAAGCGCACTTATACGCTGGCGTATATTGCCCTCATTCATTTCCTGAAGACTTATCTGTCCAAGGAGAAGATCTTTTTCAAGCCTTACGGAATCAAGTTCCTCTTTTACATTGCGTTCCTTCTTCTCTCCGCCTAATTCCCTGGACACCTCTTTCTGGAAATCGTTTACTTCTTCAGGAGGTTTGTCTGCACCTGATTTTTTATTCTTGTCTTCTCCGAGTATATTTTCAAGCGAAGCAAGAAAATCAAGCATTGAAACCGGGCCTGAAACCTTTTTATCTTCAGTTCCGGCTCCTTCCGTGGCGAAAGGATTCTTTTCAGATTCCGGCAATCCGGCTGCCTCTTTTCCTCCGTTATGTCCGGGCTCCACGGAAGCAGTATCATTTATTCCTGTATAACCTGGAGGGAAATCATCTTCGGCAGGCTCCGGTTCCGGACTGACAAGTTCGGCTTCCACCTCCTGGCTCTGTGTTTCGCTGTCTGTTCTGCTTTCAGACAAAGCTGATTTACTTTTTTCAGCCCCGAAACCAACAGGACTTACTGAAACAGAATCAAAATCAAATTCATTAATTGTTTTTTCAAACCCGGATATTCCTGCTCCGGAATTTTCTGAAGATTCCTTTCTGTTTTCAGAAGAAGATACAGTGCTGTCTGTTCCGCGGACAAATGCCCCACTCCCTATTCCCGCCACGTTTTCAGATTCATCAGTGAATATACTATTTTCTGTGGTGGAACCAGGTGTTTCCTCTGTTCTGTCAGACAGATTAAGCGCTTCTTCCGTTTCAGAAGAATGTGACACGGGAACATCTGCCTGTGCGGACACGGTTTCCATATCTCCGGCAGTTTTTTCATCAGGGATATCAGCCGGAACTGTCCTGGCTGATACGGAAGGGCTGCCTGAAGCAGCAGCTTCCAGTATTTTTGAAAATTCAGGAAACTGTGAAGCAGGTTTCCAGTCATCACGGCTGGCATTTATAGAGTCTTCATCACAGACAAGGCTTTCTTCCGTAAAATCAGGAGCCGCCAGCAGTTCTGCCGGTTCATACGGTCCCAGGATATTCCCGTCGGAATAAAGCCAGTATTTCATAGTATCCGCGTTAAAAATCTTTCAACAAAAAACATTCCGTAGCGGGAGCTCCTCATGCTGCCGCACGGACAATAAAAACTAAACCATTTCCAGCGCTTTTGAAAGACGCTTTATGGTTTCAGACCTGCCTATGTATTCTATCATTTTAAAAAGTGTAGGGCCGTCTGTCCGTCCTGAAAGGGCTACCCGCACCGGGTGGAAAACCTGTCCGTTTTTGAATTTATGTTCTTTGGCCCATGCTCTGGTGGCGGGCTCGATATTTTCCGCCTTAAACATCTCAATGCCGGAATAAAGTTCCGATATACCTTTGAGTATTTCAGGAACCTCAGGTTTTCTGAACACCTTTTCAACAGCCTCCTGATCATATACAGGGTCCTTATAGAAGAAATCAAGGCGTTTGGGAACATCAGTAAGCAGATGGAATTTTTCATGTTCCAGTTTAATAAGATCAAGCAGGGCCGGACCTTTTGACATATCAAGCCCGGCTTCCTTTATGAAAGGCATGGCATATTCCATTATTTTTTCCGGTGAAAGCATTCTCATGTATTCGCCGTTCATCCATATGAGTTTTTCAGTATCGAAAACAGCCGGGCTGGGCTGACAGCCTGAGACCTCAAATTTCTGTTCCAGTTCACCAGGTCTGAAAATCTGCTGGCTTTCGCTGTTGGACCAGCCCAGAAGGGCAAGGTAGTTGAACATTGCCTCCGGCAGGAATCCGTTTTTGCGGTATTCGCCTATACTTGTGGCACCATGGCGTTTTGAAAGCCGTTTGCCGTCAGGTCCAAGGATCATTGAAATATGTCCGAATATAGGGCATTCCCAGCCAAGAGCCTTGTAAAGCTGTACCTGCAAGGGGGTATTGGAAACATGGTCATCTCCACGCAGTATATGGGTCAAAGACATCAAATGATCGTCTATGACGCAGGCAAAATTGTATGTCGGATAGCCCGATGCCTTAAGCATGACAAAATCCGCAAGCAGATTATTTTCAAATGATACATGTCCTCTGACAAGGTCGTCCCATTCCGTCCTGCCTTCTTCCGGCATGGCGAAGCGGACAACAGGTTTCCGTCCCTGTTTTTCCATTTCAGCCTGCTGTTCCGGCGTAAGATTCCGGCAGCCGCATTTGCTCACTCTGCTGCCCTGTTTCTCATGTTCTGCCTGCTTGCGTTCCTCATCATACTTTTCATGCACGCAGTAGCATTTATATGCTTTTTTTTCAGCTATAAGCTGATCAGCATATTTCCTGTAAATTCCAAGAGCCTCACGGTCACTCTGCACATAAGGACCGTCCTTTCCTTTCTCCGGACCTTCAGGCATGGCTCCCTCATCCCAGTTAAGACCGAGCCATTTCATGCTTTCGAATATGGACTGCGCTGATTCCTTTGTGGAACGCTCCTCGTCCGTATCTTCAATACGAAGAATAAAGGTGCCATTGTTTCTGCGTGCCAGCAGGTAATTGAACAACGCTGTTCTGGCGCCGCCGATATGAAGATGTCCCGTCGGGGACGGTGCAAATCTTACGCGCATAATAAAACCTCTTACCGCCACAAAAGGCGATACATATTTTTATTTTAGCATATATTAATATTAACTGCGGAAAATATTTATGTGCGGTCTG
The DNA here is from genome assembly GCA_902783485.1 of uncultured Elusimicrobium sp. GTDB lineage: Bacteria > Elusimicrobiota > Elusimicrobia > Elusimicrobiales > UBA9959 > CACZRG01. The sequence continues at coordinate 966 of CACZRG010000002.1, read as the reverse complement.
CAGGCTTACGGGATTGATTATCCGGCATTGCCTGTTAATTCAATACCATGATATAACGCAGGTCACAACTGCTGTATTTACGCGCTTTTCGCACAGGACCGGCAGTAAATGTAAATGGGGTAAACCCACACATTCCGGTTTCCCGGAAAGAATAACAGCATTTTATCCGTTTATGCTTCCGGCAATCATTCTGCGGGCATGTTCCAGGCTTATATCATCAGCCTCCTGACTGCCTCCCAGCATTCTGGCAATTTCCTTTTCCCTTTCACCGGGGGTAAGTTTTTTTACACTGGCAGCAGCTATGCCATGCTTTACGTCTTTCATAACAAAATAATGATTTTTTCCGAAAGCGGCCACCTGTGGCAGATGCGTAATGCAGAAAATCTGCTTGCTGCCGGACAGCCTGAAAAGTTTTCTGCCAACAAGTCTGCCGGTTACAGCCCCACAGCCGGTATCAACCTCATCAAAAACCTGAACTTCTATCTTATCAGCGCGGGAAAGCACATTTTTCACGGCAAGCATGATACGGGCCATTTCCCCACCTGAAGCGCTGTAACGCAGCGGACGCAGCGGATAGCCGGGGTTGGCGGTAAACAGATATTCTATGGAATCCCCGCCATGGGAGGTTATTCTGTCCTCATCAAAAAGCACATCGGCACAGAAGCGTACCTCGCGGAATCCGAGACCATCAGCTTCTTTTATAACTTCCTCCGAAAGCTTCTTTGCCGCCTCTTTTCTCCTGTTACTTAAATTTTCAGCAGCGGCGTGCAGCTTTTTTTCGGAAACAGCAAGCAGTCTTTCCGTTTCCTCGCGGTCAAGCGTCATATCTTCAAGACCGCTGATTCTGGCGCGCAGGCTTTCCGCTGTTTTCATTATACTGGAATAATCACCGCCGTATTTTTTTTCAAGACGTTTTATCTGCTCCATGCGGGAAAGGCAGCGGTTTACTTCCTCCGGGTCAGCATG
>CACZRG010000001.1 GCA_902783485.1 uncultured Elusimicrobium sp. | reverse complement strand
TTTCCTGAATCCGAACAGCAAGGATGATTCCTATGTTATGAAGAAGGAGAAAATGTATGTACTTCCTGCTTCAAAAGGATATTATGTGATACGTTATGCTGCCGAAGAAGGTTCTTTCAATACGGATCTGAAGGCTTTTGAAGGCATAGCTGCGGGTTTCAGCGGAAAATATTAAATCCGGCACACGTCTGAAATTAATATAAATCAAAAAACCGGTCCTGAACAGACCGGTTTTTTGATTGGGTATTGTTTCTTTTTTAATTCTGTTTCGTTTTGTCTGTTTTCATTGTTCCCTTTATCTTTTCAAGTATATCAGCCGGAATCTGTTTTATTTTCATATCAGGGCCTACGCTTACCAGCAGTGTTGTTCCTGTTGTTACCAGTACCCCGTTCTGATTATGTATTTCATAAGCGAAGTTCATCTTTACGGATGAACATTCTGTAAGATATGTCTGAACATCCAGTACATCATCATACATGGCGGGGCGGCGGTATTCCGCGCTCTGGCTGCGCACTACAAAATAAATCTGCCTGTCCATGAAGAATTTTACTGAAAGGCCTATTTTTTCAAGAAATTCGGTGCGCGCTTCCTCAAAGTATTTAAGGTAATTGGCATGGTAAACCACACCTCCGCAGTCTGTATCATGGTAAAATATTCTTTTTTTCATTTTTTGTTCCTTTTATGTGTGATTGATATTATTGATAAAAATTTTGTTATGCCTATGTCTGTTTCTGCCATTCTTAATCTGCTTTATAATTCCTTTCTCAATCTCTGTAAATACTGGTCCTTTTAGCCGGATATATAAAAATTATACAAATTAGTTGTTTTAAATCTGTTTATATACCTGCCGTTACGCGTTTTAATATTCCGGATTCTTTTTGTATTATTTTATAATGATTCTGTTTGATGCCCATTTTCACCCGGCCTGCTCCCGCCAGCGTATTTCAAAGCCCGCAGGTGACGGGCTTTCCATGTCTGTAGCGGAAGGTGCATGTTATCCCGGTATATGCTGTTCTGTTGCGGAAACAGACTGGCATAAGGTACTTGAATATTCTGCCTGCGTATGTAGTGGCATTATTCCATGTCTGGGTATTCACCCATGGAATGCGGCAGATTTTTCTGATGAGGTTTATGGAAAACTCAGGATGGAACTGATTAAAGGCAGAAAAAACGGTATTCCTGCCGGAATTTTTATTGGCGAGACGGGGCTTGATTTCTCCCCATCTGTGCTGAATGGAAGCCGGCGGGAAAACTGTGGGGAACGTGCTGAATGTAAAAATACAGCCTGCCCTGCCGGGGACCGTGACTGCTCCGGTGAAGAAATAAAAAAACAGCAGGAAAAAGTTTTCGCAGCGCAGCTTTCGCTTTCCGCAGAATCCGGTACAGCAGCTGTTATTCACTGCGTGCGGGCGTGGGGAAAAACGCTTGAAATGATAAAGAGATACCAGCCACCTGTTTTTATAATACATGCTTACAGAGGTTCACCGGAAATCACTGGAAGGTTTGCTGAACTGAACGGATATTTCTCATTCGGGCCGGGGCTGATGAACCCGCGTGAGATTAAATTGCGGACAGCACTTCTGTCTGCTCCACGTGAAAGAATACTTATTGAAAGCGAGGGGGGAAATATAGAGGAAACGTTGAATGCAGCTGCCGCTGTTTTGAAAATCACAAAGGAAAAAGCCATGGAAATATTTAACGGCAATGCGGCAAAAATGCTTCGCAGATGCGGAATTGAATTTCCGTGCCATGCTTACGTAACAGCAGAAAGTCCTGATATAATGCATAAGTCTGCTCATGATTCCTTTGCAGCCTGTAGTGCTTTGTCCATGAAAAAATGATAATCAATACAGGGCTGCGTACTGATATTCCGGCTTTTTATGCGGAATGGTTTTTCAACCGTATATCTGCCGGTTATGTCATGGCGCGTTCACCGTATGATCCCGGTATTGTGTATAAATACAGTCTTTCACCGGAAGTTGTTGATGTTTTTTCATTCTGTACCAAAAATCCGATTCCTGTGCTTAAAAATATTTCCCTGCTTAAGGATTACGGGCAGTACTGGTTCATAACGCTTACGCCTTATGACCGCGATATTGAACCAGGTGTGCCTGACAAAAAAATTATCATGGAAGCAATACGTGAGCTTTCAGCAAAACTGGGCAAAAACTGTGTTGGCTGGCGCTATGACCCGGTTCTGATAACTGAAAAATATGATGAGGCGTATCACCGCAATGCGTTTGAGACAATAGCTTCAGGGCTGGAAGGTGCTGTGGAAACCTGCGTAATCTCATTCATGGATCTTTACGGAAAGGTAAGACGCAATTTCCCGGAAGCCCGTGAAGTGCCGCGGCAGACGCAGCTGCGGCTTGGGGAATTTTTTGTGCGTGCGGCGGCAAGGCATGGTATGGTTCTTAAACCGTGTGCCGAGGGTAATTATCTGTCGCGTTTCGGTGCAGACTGTGGTGGCTGTCTTACCCGTGAAACATTTGAGAAGGCACTTGGGGCGCCGCTTGATATGCCTTTGTCAAAAGGGGGACGCCATGGAAAATGCGCCTGCTATATGAGCTGTGACATAGGTGCATATGACACCTGCGGGCATTTCTGCCGTTACTGCTACGCCAATAGCAGCGCTGCGGCGGTCAGGACAAATATGAAAAGACATGATCCTGAATCCCCGCTGATAACAGGCTGGCCTGGTTCGGGGGATATAATACGTGAGGTAAAGCAGAAATCGTGGCGGACTGATTACCGGCCTGCTGTACAGCCGGAACTTTTCTGATTGGCAAAACAGAAAGTAATACGGGTGAAGACAGGCTGAAAATAAAAAAACGGGCGCAGAGCGCTTAATATGTTATACAATTTAATAGTAGTTTTTATTATTCTGAACAGACTGATTAAGGTTTCCGCACAGTGTATGGCTCAGGCGGAACCTTAATGATTTACAGTGTGATTTTATTATGAAGACCTTTACTGCCTTATTTATCATCATTTCCGGACTGCTTGTTGCCTATTACTATGTACAGACACACGGACTGCCTGCGGGGCTTAATGCCGGTATTGCTGGAGCTTCACCGGCGCAGTCTGCTTCTGCAGATACTGCCACGGATAAAGATAAGACCAGCTCCGCGGAACCGGGGAAGGAAAATAAGGATTCAGACGAAAGTGATTCCGAAGAGCCTTTTGAATTTGAAAAAAAAGACATAAACAAGGCAGGCGGCGGAATGGAAAATTCAGCCGTATCAGCCGTGAAAAATCCTGAAAATACCGCCGATGGCAAATCCTCAGGGAAACAGGAGGCCTCTGTAAAAAAGCCTGTGCTGGCAAAAAAAGCCCGCAGTAAAAGAAAGGCCGCCAGACTTGCCGCCAGGCAGGAGGCACTTGCGCAGAGTCTGCTTGAATACAAGAACAAAAAGCATATAAGCCGTCTCACCAAGGACAAAAAGGGCGAGGATATAATTCCCGCTGTGGCAAAAATAATTACAGAGGCAGGTTTTTCGGCCGAAGGCATAGACCTGACCCTGAACGAGGACGGAAACGGATTTGTTTCATCTTCAACATGGAAATATGCCCCGGCTGCAGATAAATAACAGTACCGGCGTATAATATTTACCACGCCGTGCAGGCAGGTATATGCGTGGCGTTACAGGTTCTGTTTATGTTGATTTCCGGCAGGTTATAATTATGTTTTAATTAGTATAATATTATACGAAGCAGTGCAAAAATATATACAGGAGAACCGTCAAATGGATTTTAATAAAATCAATGAAGCTGCGAAAAAATACAGCACGGACATGAACAGATTCCTCCGCGCTATTGTTGCCGACCCGGGCGAAAGCTGCGATGAGAAGGCTCATGTGATGACCATCAAGGCCGAGATGGAAAAATTAGGTTATGACAAGGTTGAAATTGACCCTCAGGGCAATATCATCGGATACATGGGAACCGGCGATAAGATAATCGCCATTGATTCCCATATTGACAATGTCGGAATAGGAAATATAAACAACTGGAAATTTGACCCTTACAAAGGCTACGAGGAGAACGGCGAAATAGGAGGCCGCGGAACTTCTGACCAGCTTGGCGGCATGGTTTCCGCTGTTTACGGCGCAAAGATAATGAAGGATCTCAACCTCATTCCCGCCGGATACAAGATTATGATTGTCGGCACCGTGCAGGAAGAAGACTGCGACGGCCTCTGCTGGCAGTATATTATCCGCGAAGACAAGATTCGCCCCGAATTTGTTATTTCAACCGAGCCCACAGACGGCGGAATTTACCGCGGACACCGTGGCAGAATGGAAATACGCGTAGACGTGCGCGGCGTATCCTGCCATGGCTCTGCCCCGGAACGCGGTTCCAATGCCATTTACAAGATGGCAGACATTCTCCAGGATATACGCGCGCTTAACGAGAATCCTGCGAATGACCCGCATATTCACGGTCTTGCCAAAATGCTTGAGCCGGAATTCAACAAAGGCTGGGAAGAGGCCCGCTTCCTTGGCCGCGGTACCGTAACCTGCTCGCAGATATTCTACACATCGCCCAGCCGCTGCGCCGTGGCCGATTCCTGCGCTGTTTCACTTGACCGCAGAATGACCTGGGGCGAAACCTGGGAGAGCTGTCTGCAGGAAATACGCGACCTGCCCGCTGTAAAGAAATATGGCGATGACGTTAAGGTTTCCATGTACAATTATGACAGGCCTTCGTGGACCGGTCTCAAATACGGGATAGAGTGCTACTTCCCCACATGGATTATTCCCAAGGATCACAGAATAACCCGCTCGCTTGAAAATGCCTATAAAGGGCTTTTCAATACAGACAAACGCCTTGAGTGCCCCAGCTATGCCAACGGCGGCTCAAAATATGCCCCGCTTGATCCCAAGCTGAAACGCGTCGACAGGCCGCTTACCGACAAATGGACATTCTCCACCAACGGTGTTACCATAATGGGCCGCAACGGCGTGCCGTGCATAGGCTTTGGCCCCGGAGCGGAAAGCCAGGCTCATGCGCCCAATGAAATAAGCTGGGCACAGGATCTTGTAACCTGCGCCGCGCTTTATGCCGCCGTGCCAATGTGCTACGATGAGCTGAAATAAGCCGTCAGTTGGAAGTTAAGGCAAATCCTTATAAAAGTCCGCCGCTTTCGCATGAAGGCGGCGGATTTTTTTGTTGCCCTGTTTCAAAATATAATTGCTGGTGGAAAAGCAGGAAATCTGAACTTCAGTATTCTGTTGAGAATTGTTGTTTGGTTTTATAAGTTAATCATTTTTTTGATTAATTTATTATTGAATTTTGGAAAAATGCTGTTACAATATGTAATGTTGGGATTTTTATTTGATATGCGAAGGAGATATTATGGGATATGCAAAATTTGGAGAATACATGAGAATGCAGAGCATAAGGTTATAAAAATCTGGAACATTACAAAAATGCTGGGCTTATTTCGGAAGAAGCCTATAAAAATATGTCGAGACACAGACATTTTTCATATCTGGAATTTGACAACAAAAAGGCCTCAGTCCCCCAAGAGGCTCTTTGACACCATAATGAGGATACTGTCCGGGATGTGTTTTCGCACGTTGGCCACCATGGCGCAAGCGCCAAAGTCCCGCCCGGAAGTGAGGCTGAAAAAGTATACCACATAAAAACACAAATAGCAACAGGGAAAGTATGTTGCGAATTAAAGTTGCAAGTGCAACAGGACAATATGTTGAATAATGAGTGCTATGTCCCGATACAAGCAGCTGAACAAAGAAGAACGATTTACGATAGAAAGCATGATCAGAAACGGTTATTCTGCCAGTTCCATAGCCCGCACATTAAGCCGCAGCAGAAGCAACATAACCAGGGACATAAAGAGAAACAGTGGAAGGCAATGTTATATTTTTTTAAGACATTCTGCGAAGGCAAAGTTGAGTTATGGCTAAGGGGTCAGATTATAAAACTCAATTAAAGTAGGAACACTATGGCAGGAATGCAATGCATAAATTGTGAAGAAACCATATATCAGAATATGGAGCTGGATGGTATAGAACACCTTGCTTTTATCTTGGATGAATGGAAACAGTCGCTTTCGTCTAATATCAAGCCAATAGATATTGAACTTGATGGGCCAGAAAATTTTTTAACGATTTGGAAATGTCCCAATT